>DATHVY010000069.1:0-16996 GCA_035461045.1 Planococcus sp. (in: firmicutes) | reverse complement strand
TGCAAAGGTGGAAGCTCTGCATCAAACCGGTCGATCCACTGTTCCAATTTGAGTATATCTTCTTCTTTCAGTTTCCATTTCACTTCTTTGCCTTTTGGTGTAGCAAGCTCCGCACCGACATGGAACAATGTTGTTTGAATTTCATGGAATATCTTTTCCAGGTCTTCTTTCTCCTCGAAAAACTCATTGTGCAGATGTCCAAGAGCCAGTCCGATCATGGAATTGGTTTCATCGCATGTTCCATAAGCTTCGACAAGAGCGTCATTTTTCGGAACTCTTGAGCCGTAGATAAGTGAAGTGGTGCCTTTATCTCCTGTTTTTGTGTAGATTTTCATTGTTAATACCCCTTTTCAATATTTACAAGATTTGATGGCTGAGTGCCTTGCGCCAACCATTGTTTCAAATTCGGGATAAAAATATCAAGCGTGCGTTCTACGTATTGGCCAGAATGGCTGGAAACATGGGGGGAGACAATGACATTCTCCATGCCCCAATATGGATGTTCAGCCGGCAACGGTTCATTTTCAAACACATCGAGCACGGCATAGGCAAACTCATCATTCTTCAGTGCTTCTAGAAGCACTTCGTCCTGGACCAGGTCTCCACGTCCGAAATTCATAAAAATTGCGCTAGGTTTCATCGCTTTGAAATGTTCAGCTCCAAACAAGTGCTTTGTTTCTTCTGTACTCGGCAGGATGGAAATGATTAAATCGGCTTTTGGCAAAGCTTGCAGGATATCTTTGAATAAAATGATTTCTTCGATATGATCTACAGGATTGCCGGAACGGTTGCAACCCAGCGTTTTTACTCCAAACGCTTGCAGCAGGCGGCCAATTTCGGAACCGATGGCTCCAGGTCCCAATATTAATGCAGTGGAACCTGCAAGCTCGGAAGACCTGATCCGCCGATTCCAATTGCTGCTCCGCTGATTTTTGTAGATTTCAGGCAACGATCTTTTCAAAGCAAGCAAGTGAGCAAGGACCGATTCACTCATCGGTGTTTTATGGATCCCTCTTACATTCGAAACAATGACTCCTTTTTCGATAATGGCTTTATGGGGCATTTTCTCAACACCAGCACTGGCTACCATGATCCATTTCAAATTACTAGCAGTGTGGATATCTTCTTCTTGAAGGTCTTCTCCATAAGTCACAATGATATCCGCCATTGGCAACCGGGTCTTGTCTTTATAGAGGAAATGAAAATCGATTTCAGGAAATTCGGTTATGAGCCGCTGTTGTTGATCTTCTTTTGGTACAAATGTAAAAAGGATTTCCACTGGCCTTCTTCCCTTCTGTCAGTTGCTGAGCGTTTTTAACGTTTCCAATACTTCATTGATGTGTTCTTTTACTTTCACTTTGCGCCATTCTTTGATGATTGTGCCTGTTGGGTCGATGAGGAACGTAGAGCGCTCGATACCCATGAATTCTTTGCCGTACATCTTTTTTTCCACCCAGACTCCATAATCTTCAGAGGTTTTATGATCATCATCGACAAGCAAGGAAAATGGTAGCCCGTGCTTTTCAATGAACTTGGTGTGCTTGTCTTCCGTATCTGCGCTGACTCCCAAAATCACTGCATTCAGCTCGGAGAAATCATCTTGTGCATCGCGAAAGTCGCATGCTTGGGTCGTACATCCCGGCGTCATATCCCTCGGATAGAAATACAAGACCACATATTTGTCGCCTGCAAAATCCTTCAGCGAAATCGATTCGCCTGCTTCGTTTTTCAAAGTAAACTCCGGTGCTTTCAAACCTTCCAATGTCGTCAATTTCATCACTCCTTTTATACCTCTATCGTACCGAAGCTCAGCGCTACTTTCAATTTCTTTGGCGTTTCCCACTCCTTTTGTCTACAATGAAGAATAGATTGTAAAACAGGAGGCTTTTATTTTTATGAATCATTCAATTTCTGAAAAACTGCATGAAGAAGCATTGCAGCATATCGTCGGTGGGGTGAATAGCCCTTCAAGATCCTTTAAAGCTGTAGGAGGCGGTTCTCCAGTATCGATGGAACGAGCAAAAGGGGCTTATTTTTGGGATGTGGATGGAAACAAGTATATCGATTTTCTCGCTGCATACGGTCCAATCATTACCGGACATGCGCACCCGCATATCACGAAAGCCATCACTCACGCTGCAGAAACAGGTTTGCTGTATGGAACACCGACACGACATGAAATCACGTTCGCTAAGATGTTAAAAGAGGCGATGCCGAAAATGGATAGAGTCCGTTTCGTCAACAGCGGCACCGAAGCGGTCATGATGACGATCCGGGTCTCGCGGGCTTACACCGGCCGAACAAAAATCATGAAATTTGCCGGATGCTATCATGGCCATTCGGATCTTGTGCTCGTAGCTGCTGGTTCCGGTCCAGCAACTCTTGGAACTCCGGATTCTGCAGGCGTGCCAAAAACCATTGCGGAAGAAGTCATTACGATTCCGTTCAATGACCCAGCAGCATTTGTTGAAGCGATGGAGCAATGGGGAGAAGAACTGGCATGCATCCTGGTGGAACCGATTGTCGGCAACTTCGGCATAGTGGAACCCAAAAAAGGATTTCTTGAAGAAGTGCACCGCTTGGCGAAAGATAAAGGAGCATTGATCGTTTACGACGAAGTCATCACTGCATTCCGTTTTCATTATGGCGGCGCGCAGGACATGCTGGGGTTGACGCCTGATTTGACCGCACTTGGAAAAATCATAGGAGGCGGTCTTCCGATCGGAGCCTATGGAGGCAAAAAGGAAATAATGGAAACCGTCGCTCCGCTGGGTCCCGCCTACCAAGCTGGAACCATGGCCGGCAATCCTGCCTCGATCCAGGCAGGAATCGCTTGTCTGGAAGTGCTGAAAGGAGAAGGCATATATGAAAAAATGGATGTGCTGGGAGGAGTTCTTGAAGAAGGCATTTTAGCCGCAGCAGAAGAATTTGGCGTTACAATTACAATCAATCGCTTAAAAGGCGCATTGACGATATACTTTACAGACGAGAAAGTCGTCAATTATGAACAGGCTGAAGCAACGGATGGCAAAATTTTTGGCCGGTTCTTCAAACTGATGCTCGAACAAGGCATCAATTTGGCTCCATCAAAATACGAAGCCTGGTTTTTAACAACTGAACATACTATAGAAGATGTGCAAACTGCCATCCAGGCTGTCCGTCATGCCTTTAAACAACTTTAATGAAAATCCCCCATCAACTGGGAGAAAGGAGTACATCTGTTT
This sequence comes from Planococcus sp. (in: firmicutes), assembly GCA_035461045.1. Classification (GTDB taxonomy): domain Bacteria; phylum Bacillota; class Bacilli; order Bacillales_A; family Planococcaceae; genus Planococcus. Next base: position 13,772 of record DATHVY010000069.1, on the reverse strand, counting down.
ATGCAATTAGGTGCACGCATATTTAAAACCGGTATCGCCATTTCTTTGGCCCTGTTTCTCGCTGATTGGTTTAATTTGCCAATACCATTTATGGCAGCAATCGCTGCAATCTTTGCAATTCAACCATCGATATATCGGTCATATTTAACTGTGCTCGATCAGATATATGGAAACCTGATCGGTGCCGCAATTGCTGTAGCATTTGTGCTGACTCTTGGATCCAATTACCTGACTATCGGCCTTGCTTCTGTCCTGGCTATTATCGTCATGCTGAAGTTAAAACTGAACAATCCGGTACCGCTGACATTGGTAACCATCATTGTCATAATGGAATCGCACGATCCGGAGTTTCTCCAATTTGCGGGATTAAGGTTTCTTACTGTCCTTCTCGGGATTCTTTCAGCATTTGCTGTAAATTTGATCTTTTTACCGCCCAAGTATGAAAACAGGCTTTTCACATCCATTCACGAAGTGACCGAAGAATCCATCCGTTGGATCCGCGTGACAATACGGCATGCATCGGATCATTTGTCTGTAAAGAATGATATCGACAAATTAGATGAGAAAATCACAAAAGTTGATCAATGGTATTCGTTCTATAAAGACGAGAGAAGCTACACCAGAAAACAAAAATTCGCAAAAGCACGCAAATTGGTCATGTATCGTCAAATGATTGCCACCTCCAAGAAAAGCCTTGAAGTGCTAAGGCGCCTTCATCGCTTTGAAAATGAGATGACAGAACTTCCCGACCATTTCCATATGATGGTGCAGGAACGTCTGGAAAGCTTGGCAAGTTACCATGAACAGCTATATTTCAAGTATGTGGGCAAGCTGCGCCCTGAGCACAGCGAAACTTCAGGCATAGAGGCCGTCATTAAGCGCAACGAAGTGATGTCCATATTCGTAAAAGAAATCAATATCGCACATGAGGAAGAAGATGATGAGTTTTCTGTTTATCACCTGATGCATGTGTTGTCGGCGATTCTGGATTATGAAGAACATTTGGAGCGCTTGGACAGTCTGATCATTGCGTATTTGAACTACCATTCGGAAGAAGTCGATTCGGACTTGGAAAATTTGTTATAGAAAAAAGGTGCCGCATCCAATGCGGCACCTTTTTTTATGATTTCATACGTGGATCGAGTGCATCCCGAAGTCCGTCACCCATCAAGTTAAATCCAAGAACGGTCAGCATGATGGCCAGGCCAGGGAAAATCATTGTCCACGGCGCATTGGTCAAATAAGACCTTGAATCCGCCAGCATTTTGCCCCATTCCGGAGTTGGCGCCTGCGCTCCCAATCCCAGGAAGCCAAGAGCAGCCGCTTCGATGATGGCTGTCGCAATCGCAAGTGTTCCCTGGACAATAACGGGAGCCATGGAATTCGGAAGTATATGCGATATCAGTATCCTATTGTCCTTCATGCCGATGGCTTTGGCGGACATGATGTATTCATCTTGTTTAATGCTCAAAACTTTCGACCTGATCAATCGCCCGAAATTCGGTATATTAATGATGGCGATGGCAATCAAAGCGTTTCGCAGTGATGGTCCTAGAACCGATACGACCGCAATTGCCAGTAAAATGCTTGGGAACGCCAACATAATATCAAAAAACCTTGAAATGATCGTATCTACCCAACGGCCATAATATCCCGCTAATATTCCAAGAATACTTCCCATCACCGCTGAACCGATTACTGCCAGGAAGCCTACCCAAAGGGAAATTCTGGCACCGTAAACAACACGCGACAGTATATCCCTCCCAAAATCGTCCGTTCCCAGCCAATGTGTACTAGAAGGAGGCTGAAGACGCTGCGACAAGTTCTGTTCGTTGATTCCCTGCAGGGTGAAAAGTGGACCAAATATTGCCAGCAGAATAAAGAAAATAACAATACACATGCCGACGACGGCCACTTTACTCTTACGGAAACCTCGCCAGGCCTCTTTCCATGGACCGGCCACTTTTTCTTCTTGCACTATTTTGTTTTCTGCGGTTGCTTTAGTCATTGGCCTTCTCCTCCTTCCTAGTCATATTTGATGCGTGGATCGATGAGGCTGTATAATAAATCGACAAAAAGGTTGATCATGACAAAGATGAACGCCACAACTAAAATTCCGGATTGAATAACCGGGTAATCGCGGAAACCGATTGCTTCGTAAATATAGCGCCCAATTCCAGGCCAACCGAATATGGTTTCCGTCAAAATGGCCCCACCCAGCAACAATCCCATTTGAAGCCCGATAATCGTCAGTACAGGAATGATCGCATTTTTCAATGCATGTTTATAAACGACCCAGAACATTTTCAATCCTTTTGAACGCGCGGTCCGAACATAATCAGAACGCATCACTTCAAGCATGCTGGAGCGGGTCATCCGGGCGATGATCGCCATTGGAATTGTTGCAAGCGCCGTTCCGGGAAGGATCAAATGTTTGAGGACAGTGGATAATTGATCAAAATCTCCCCTGATTAACGTATCAAATACATAAAAGCCCGTTGGTGAATCCACTGGATTCCGAACATTTTCACGTCCCGTTGTTGGCAAGATGCCGAGTTCAATCGAAAAGATCCATTGATTCATCAAGCCCAGCCAGAAAATTGGCATTGATACCCCGATCAACGCAATAACCATAGCTGTATAATCAAACCAGGAATTTTGGAACCAGGCAGATATGATCCCTGCATTAATTCCGATGATGACTGCAATTATAATAGCGAAAATGGATAATTCAATGGTTGCCGCCAAATAAGGCCAGATTTCATCAACAACCGGCGTGCGTGTGCGGATGGATTCTCCAAGATCGCCGGTAAAAAGACCAATTAAATAATCAAAATATTGAACATACCAAGGGTTATCCAAACCTAACCTATCCCTTAATGCCTTTACTGCTTCTTCGGATGCTTGTTGTCCAAGAATGACTTGAGCAGGATCACCGGGAATCGCACGAATGATTAAAAACACGATAAACGTCATCCCCAACAAAACCGGTATCAATTGCAGAAGCCGACTTCCGATATAGTGAAGCATTTTCTCCACCTCTCCATCTCTTACATATGTACTAAAATATAGAAAAAAAAGAGGAGAAATCAGCTTGACCTCTCCTCTTCAGATAACTACTCCATATCTACTGAAGCCAATTTGTCCGATCCTGTTGGATGCGCATAGAAACCAGTGATGTTCGTTCCACCTGCCAAAAGCGGGGTAGAGTGAACAAGTGGTACCCAAGGAGCATCATCATGGACGATTTCCTGTGCCTGCATGTACAAATCATTACGCACATCTTCGTCCACCTCTGTTTGAGCTGCAATCAATAGATCATGCAAATCCTGGTTTTCATAATACGTGTAGTTATTTGAGCCGATATTGTCCTGATCAAGCAATACATAGATGAAGTTGTCTGCATCTCCATTATCGCCTGTCCAGCCCAGCAAGAATGCATCCGCTTCTCCTGCTGCCGCTCTTTCCAGGTAAGTAGCCCATTCGTAAGAAACAATTTCAGCTGTAATCCCTACATCAGCCAAGTTGCTTTGAATAGCTTCTGCAACTTTTTGTCCGTCCGGCATGTATGGACGTGGAACCGGCATTGCCCATAGTTCCATTTCAAAACCGTCAGGAAGTCCTGCTTCTTCAAGCAATTCTCTTGCTCTTTCTGGGTTATAGTCATATTCTTCGATATCATCATTGTAGGCTGCGAAAACCGGTGGAATCGGGTTTTTAGCAGGTTCTGCGCGCCCCTCGAAGAATCCGTCGATGATCGCCTGTTTGTCAATTGCATGGTTCATTGCCTGGCGTACCAATGGATCATCAAAAGGTTCACGAGTGTTTGTCAACCCTAGGTACCCAACGTTCATGGACGGGCGTTCAAACAATTGCAGATTGTCATCCCCTTCAATTGTTCCAGCGTCTGAAGGTGTAATGCCGTCAGCCAGATCGATTTCGCCTGATAGCAAAGCATTCAAACGTGCGGAGTTATCTGGAATCGCACGGAAAATAACTTGATCTACTTTCGGCTCATCTTCAATATAGTAATCATCAAATTTCTCGATTGTGACTGTATCGTTTCTGTTCCATGAAACAAACTGGAACGGTCCGGTACCCACCGGGTTATCTCCAAAAGTATCTCCCGCTTCTTCAAGCGCTGTCGGAGAAGCGATTCCGAACGGGCTCATCGCGATGTTTTTCAAGAATGGCGCCTGAGGGCGATTTAAAGTAAATGTCACTTCGTAATCTCCGGTCGCTTCCACCGAATCGATTACATGGCCTTCATCGTCTCCGAATCCACCGAACATTGAACCGTAATAAGGGAATTGTTCAGCGTCTCCGCCTGCCCATCTGTCAAAGTTCGCTACGACAGCTTCCGCATTAAAGTCCGTCCCATCATGGAAAGTGACTCCTTCGCGCAGTGTGAAAACATAGCTTAATCCATCTTCCGAAGCTTCCCATGACTCGGCCAATCCTTCTTCGATTTCAGTGTCCTGCTCCCCGAAGTTGATCAATGTGTCAAAAATGTTCTTCGTAACTTTAAATGACTCACCATCTGTTACAGAAATCGGGTCAAGGGAAACTGAATCACCACCGCGTCCAAATACCAAAATCTTCTCTTCTCCGGATTCACCTGCATCATCCGTTTCTCCGCTGTCCCCTGTGTCAGTGTCGGTGTCCGTTCCCGCATCATCATCGCCAGTACAGCCATATAACGCTGTCGACAGCATGAGAAGCAATAATAACGCCAATAATAAGAACTTTTTCTTCCCCAAATTTACCCCTCCATTTTGTTATTTATTATCATTGCGGCCTGGATTCTTCAAAAAGATGGCAGGCTACAGAATGACCTTTTTCAACTTCTGCAAAAATCGGGACCGTTGTTGCACATATATCCATTTTAAATGGACATCTCGTGTGGAATCTGCATCCGCTCGGTGGATTTGCAGGACTCGGAATATCCCCTTTAATCACCACTTCTTCCCGCAGATGTTCAGGGTCAGGAACCGGAACTGAAGATAACAATGCCTGAGTGTAAGGATGCAGTGGTTTCTCATATAGCGCTTCACTGTCCGCCAGTTCGGCCATCTGGCCAAGATACATCACGCCGACGCGATCGCTGATATGCCGAACGACGCCCAGATCATGGGCGATGAAAATATAAGTAAGTTTGAACTCTTTCTGAAGATCCTGCATCAAGTTTAGAACTTGTGCCTGGATCGAGACATCAAGAGCTGAAACGGGCTCATCTGCAATAATTAGTTTAGGATTTGTCATTAGTGCCCTTGCAATGCCTATACGCTGCCGCTGCCCTCCACTAAACTGGTGCGGATAGCGTTTTGCGTGATAGCTGCTCAAGCCGACAATCTCCAAAAAGTCATGAACCTTTTTTTTGCGCTCTTTTGGATCGCCAATATTATGGACATTCAGCGGTTCTGTCAAAATCTTTTCGATGGAATGCCTCGGATTCAATGAAGCATACGGATCCTGGAAAACCATTTGAATATCCCTGCGCGTTTTTCTCATTTCTTCATTGGACAGTTCCGTCAGTTCTTTCCCGTCAAAGAACACTTTGCCCTCTGTCGGCTCGAGCAATCTCATTAGCATTCTGCCCATAGTGGATTTTCCACAGCCCGATTCCCCCACAATTCCCAGGGTCTCGCCTTCTTGGACAGTAAATGAGATATCTTCGACTGCTTTCACATGATGTTTTACCCTGCCGAACATCCCGGATTTAATCGGAAAGTATTTTTTTAGGTGTTCAACTTTTAACAGTGGTTCTGTCATGTTCCGTTGCCTCCTTGGGATCAAATAGGAAACAGCGTGTCTGGTGATTGTCTGCTGTCTGGTATAACGGCGGATCTTCCACAACGCATCGGTCAAAAGCGAATTCGCATCTTGCTGCGAATCGGCAACCCGTGCGGACAGAACCTGGTTTCGGCACATTCCCCGGAATCGAGTAGAGGCGCTCTTTTTTAAAGCGCATGTCCGGCACTGATTCCAGCAATCCACGTGTATATGGATGCTGCGGGTCTTTAAAGATGGTTTTGACTGGTCCTTCTTCGACAACTTTACCCGCATACATGACAATTACCCGTTCGCAGGTTTCAGCCACAACGCCAAGGTCGTGAGTGATGAGCAGGACTGCTGTATCCAGTCTTTCGTTCAGGTTTTTGATCAATTTCAATATTTGTGCTTGTATAGTTACGTCTAGGGCAGTGGTCGGCTCATCGGCTATAAGCACTTTGGGGTCGCAGAGAAGAGCCATGGCAATCATGACCCGTTGCCGCATCCCGCCCGAAAGCTGATGTGGGTATTCTTTCATCAGGCCTTCGGCTCTCGGCAGGCCCACCAATTGCATCATCTCGATTGCACGTTCTTGAATTTGCTTTTTTGACCAATCTTTTTTATGGATTTTTACAGCTTCCCTTAACTGGTCACCGATTGTGAACAGCGGATTCAGAGAAGTCATCGGCTCCTGAAAGATCATCGCTATATCGTTGCCGCGGATGTTTCTCATCTGCCGTTCCGGCAGTTTCGTCAAATCTTTATCTTGAAATAAAATCTTACCTGCAGTAATTTTTCCCGGAGGGCTCGGCACGAGTCCCATGATGGACAGCGATGTTACACTTTTTCCACAGCCGGACTCTCCGACTATCCCTAGCACTTCCCCTTCTTGGATGTGGAAATCGATATTGTCTACTGCCGGGATTTCACCATCGTCAGTAAAAAATGTGGTCTGCAGACCTTGAACATCCAGTATGGTCTTTCTCTCTCCCATGTTGGCACCCCTTTTTTGCACCGCTGATATTTCTGAAAATTCTATGTGTTTTAATTATACTTGCTATTACCATTTATGCAATATTTTTTTCTGGCGCCACTACTAAAATAGACCCACAAAAAGCCTCCGCTATGGGCGGAGGCTAAAAGGACATTTATTTAAAATGCTGAATTTGAAACAAATCAAAGTATACTCCCTGGCGTTTCATCAATTCTGCATGCGTACCTTTTTCGGCAAGCTCACCTTGGTCGATCACTAAAATCTGATCGGCATGGGTGATGGTCGACAATCGGTGCGCCACGATGACCGTCGTCCGGTCATGAGCCAAACGTTCCAGCGAATCCTGGATCAGCGATTCACTTTCCAGATCCAGTGCGGAAGTTGCCTCGTCCAGAATCAGAATCGGCGGATTCTTCAGGAAGACCCTGGCAATTGCTACCCGCTGTTTTTGGCCTCCGGATAGTTTCACTCCGCGCTCGCCCACTTTCGTGTCATAACCTTCCGGCAGCATCATGATGAAATCGTGGGCATTCGCAGCTTTTGCAGCAGCCACTACTTCTTCATCAGTCGCATCCGGTTTGCCCATTAGGATATTCGACTTAACGGATTCACTGAAGAGAATCGAATCCTGAAGCACAATTCCGATTTGATCCCGGAGCGTATGAATGGTGACATCCTTCAAATTATGGTCATCCATATAAATTCCACCGCCGGTGACATCATAGAATCTCGGAATCAACGAAACGATTGTGGATTTCCCACCGCCGCTCATCCCGACCAACGCGACCGTTTCACCTGGCTTCACGGTAAAGTCCATGTTTTTCAAGATGGCTGCTCCATCTTTCTCGTATGTGAATGAAACATTCCGGAATTCGAGTTTGCCGTCGACAACTTTTAGGTCACGGGCTCCTTCTTTATCCGTAACATCGTAATCTTCATCAATCAGTTCAAACACACGGTCCATCGATGCCAACGATTGTACCAATGTGGTCGATGAGTTGACCAATCTGCGCAAAGGATTATACAAACGTTCAATATAGGCGATGAAGGCAACCATCGTTCCGAGAGTCAGGTTCCCCTCGATCACTTGATAGCCGGCAAAGCCGATAACCAAGAGCGGTGCGATATCTGTAATCGTATTGACCACCGCGAAAGCTTTGGCATTCCATTTTGTATGATCGATCGCTTTTTCAAGAAATTGATCGTTTGTTTCGTCAAAGATTTTTTGTTCGTGCTTTTCCAGCGCAAAACTTTTGATGATGCTCATGCCTTGCACACGTTCATGCAAATAGCTCTGAACGTTTGCCAACGCCTGCGAACGTTTGCGTGTCAAATCGCGCAAGCGGCCGAAGAAAAACTTCACACTGAAGGCGTAAAGCGGAAAAGCCAACAGCGTCACAATGGTCAACGGAACATCAAGAGTTAGCATGATTGCGATGGCAATAAGGATGGTCGCCAGGTCGAGCCAGAAGTTCATCAAACCGATCATGACAAAGTTCTTTGTCTGCTCCACGTCATTGATCGTCCGTGAAATCACTTCTCCCGCACGGGTATTCGCATAAAAGCGCAAGCTTAGGCGCTGGAGATGCCCATATAGAAACTGCCTGATATCATAAAGAATTTTATTGCTGACGTACTGGGCATAGTATTGCCGATAATATTCAATCGGCGGCCGAAAAATAAAAAACAGGATCGCGGTGCCGCCGAGCCACATGAAAAGCTGATTCAGCTTTTCCGCATCGGTCATTGCTTCCGCCCCAATGATATCGTCTATGACGATTTTAATGAGCAATGGAATAAACAACGGAATTGCGAATTTGAATATCCCAATCAACATCGTCAATGCAATTTGCCAGTAATACGGTTTTACAAATTGCATATAGCGCTTAATACTGCCCACGTTGTTCACTCCTATCATTTCAAAATGAAAAACCTGTTGGCAAGCAACAGGCTTTCAGCTAATCTTTAGACCGGTACTGCTTATGGAATTGATACCGGTTCGTCCATACCTCGATGAAATCCGGGGCAAAGGGTCCTCTTCTTTGTTTGATCCACCCGATGAGTTTATCCACATTCCGATGAAGGATCTGATCGATTACTTCAGGATAACCCATCTGTCTCTTATGATCTTCGTATTCGTCTTCGTCCAACAGCGTGTAAGACATATCCGGAAACACCTTTACATCCAAGTCATAATCAATGTATTTCAAAGATCCATTATTATATACAAACGGTGAACTTACATTGCAATAATAATAGACGCCATCTTCCCGCAACATACAAATGATGTTAAACCAATGTTCGGCATGAAAATAACAAATTGACGGCTCTCGCGTCAGCCAGGTTCTTCCATCGGACTCTGTAACTATGGTCCGCTCATTTGCGCCAATGACGATGTTGTTAGTCCCCTTCAATACAGTTGTTTCCTGCCAGACACGGTGGATTCGGCCGTTATGCTTGTAGCTGTGGATTTGTATCGTTTCTCCTTCTGAAGGAGTCGCCATGCACCATCCCACCTTTTCGTCTAAGCCCAATATTTTCTAACTATTTTAATATTATAGCAATCCATACAGGAAACATACAGTAAAAAGGCAGGGACACGAAACAGTTACATGACGACCGAACGACCTCCATCGACGATGATCGTCTGGCCACGGATCATATCGGAACTGTCAGAGATTAGGAAAAGAGCCGTTTTTACCATGTCATCAATTTCCACCATCCGGCCGGCTGGTGTGTTTACGCGTGCATCTTCAAGCAGTTCTTCCCTGTTCGGAAAATGCTTTAATGCCTCCGTGTCCAAAGCTCCGCCGGACACTGTATTGACGGAAATGCCTTTAGGGGCAAGCTCTACCGCGAGGTACCTCGTCAAAGATTCGACTGCCGCTTTTGAAACTCCGATGGTGGTATAGTTTTCCAAGTAGCGGATGGAACCTAACGAACTGATCCCGACAATCTTGCCGCCTTTATCCATTAGTTTGGCTGCTTCCTGAGCTCCGAAAAGCATCGCTTTCGCGTTGATATTCATCGTCCAGTCCCAATGGGATTCTTCCAATTCCATGATCGGACGCAAGACGCCCGATGCTGCATTGGAAACAAAGACATCCAGACGGCCGAATTCCTCTTTGATCGTTTCAAACATCGTCCGCAACTTTTCAACATCTCCGACATTCGCACGCACTAACAGTGCTTTTTGCCCTCTTGCTTCGATTTCCTTGACCGTATCAAGAGCAGCTGTTTTGCTGCGGGCATAATTAACGACGATATCGTATCCTTCTTCGGCTAGCGCAATTGCCAACGCTTTTCCCAGCCCTCTGCTGCTTCCTGTTACTAACGCTACTTTTGATTGTGTCATGATTCAAGCTCCCCTCTAATTCGCAATGCTTCTTTCATTTTTTGGACCGGTCCAGCGACCGGCAGCACTTCCAGTTCTTCAGCGGAAACCCATTTCATGTGATCCGCGGTCTTCAAAATTTCTCCTTCGGCTATAAAACCTTCCACATTCCATGTTAAATGAGAAAACACATGTTTAAAAGAAGTAATTTTTTCCACTCCTGTAACGACGCCATTCAAACTGATAGAAAATCGCTCTTCAATATCAGCAAGCAAAATCCCATTCTCTGCCTCTATGAGCGGGAATTGCCACATATTTGCGAGTAACCCCGTCGCCGGCCGCTTTTCCACCAAAATGGAATTTCCATTCTTGACTACCAGCATGGCATATTGAAGTGATTTTGATTTTTTCGCCTTTGTTTTAATCGGCAGGAGCTGCTGTTTGCCTTCATGGAAAGCGGCGCAATGCTCCCTGACAGGGCAAAGCAGACATTTCGGAGAAGTCGGGGTGCAGATCAGCGCACCGAGTTCCATCAATCCTTGGTTAAATGAAGAAGGGTCTTCGTGGCTGATTAATTCGGTGACAGCTTCTTCAAAGATTTTGCGTGATTTCGGCTTGGCGATATCCTCTTCTATCAGCAGGATTCGTGACAGCACGCGCATGACATTGCCGTCGACCGCGTGTTCCGGCACTCCGTAGGCAATACTGAGAATTGCGCCTGCCGTGTAAGGACCCACCCCTTTTAATGAAGAAATCTCTTTCCGATTGTCCGGTACCTTGCCATCATAACGTTCCGCCACTTCTTTGACGCCCGCCTGCAGATTTCGCGCTCGGGAATAATAGCCCAGGCCTTCCCACTGCTTTAGCAATATTTCTTCGTCTGCATTCGCCAAGTCCTCTATAGTAGGGAACTTTTGCACAAATCGTTTATAATAAGGAATAACAGTATCAACCCTTGTCTGTTGCAGCATAATTTCTGAAATCCATATTTGATAAGGATCCGAGGTTCTTCGCCAAGGCAAGTCTCTTTTTTCCTCAGAAAACCAGCTGATCAAATCTTTCTGAAAACTTTTTTTATTTATAGTAATGTTCATTGCCTCCGTCCCATAGATTATATGTAGTGTTTTGGGGTATGTTAAAGTAGGAATATTATTATTCTAGCAATAATGAACGGTGAAAGACAAAATTCACCCTTTGGAGAAAGGAAGGTGCCTCAATGGATACCGGAACTCATATTGTAATGGGCATCGCCCTTGGCGGCCTTGCTTTAGTGGACCCTGTAGTCGCCAGTAGTCCAGTTACCATGACCGCCGTGATTGCGGGCACCATCATCGGATCTCAGGCACCCGACATCGATACGGTACTCAAACTCCGTAATAATGCAGTCTATATCCGCCACCACCGAGGTGCAACCCATTCCATACCAGCTGTGTTGACATGGCCGATTCTTATAGCAGGCGTTCTTTGGATGATTTTTCCGGAAGCGAATTTGCTTCATCTCTGGCTTTGGACGTTCCTGGCCGTTTTCTTGCATGTGTTTGTGGATATTTTCAACTCTTATGGAACACAGGCATTGAGGCCGCTTTCCAATAAATGGATCGCACTTGGTGTCATCAATACATTCGATCCGATCATCTTCGGCGCTCACCTGATTGCGTTGATGATCTGGGCATTTGGTGCAGATCCTGTATGGACCATCAGTATGCTTTATATATTGCTGTTCTTCTATTATCTTGTCCGCTTTGCCGTGCAGGCAGCTGTCAAGCATGCGGTCCGAAACACGATTCCAGGAGCGACAAGAATTATTGTCGCTCCGACCATCCGCTTTTTTCAGTGGCGCATTGCAGCGGATACCGACCGGCATCATTATGTCGGCCGAGCTTATGGCAGATCGATCAACATTTACGATAAATTCATGAAAAAACCGATTCCTGAAAACAATCTCATTCAGGCAGCCATGAAAGACAAGAACCTTTCTGCTTTCGTATCATTTTCACCATTATATCGATGGGAAATCAATAAATTCAGCGATGAATTATATGAAGTCCGGTTGATCGACCTTCGGTATCGCAGCAACGATTATTATCCTTTTGTTGCAGTAGCTCATCTGGATGAAAAATGTACGGTGGTCAATTCTTATACAGGATGGATTTTTAGCGAAGACAAACTCCGAAAAAAACTGGATTTCAGTCATAATTAGAAAAACGCACACTCTAGGGTGTGCGTTTTTTCAATTCTTTTGATCTTTTAGCAAATGTGCATATTTGGGGTTGTTGCCTGCAAATTCATGGATTTTGTCCCCATAACTCTCAATCCATTGGCGGATGACTTTTTCGACTACGGCTGTACCTTGGTAATCATAGCCAGCTTTCGCATAGGAGGATTCAAAGTCGGAAACGAGCAATTCAATCCATGTTCTTGCCTGTTCTTCTGACAGGTTTTCATTTTTTTCCCGCAATTCATAAATGAGTTGTTCGATAATTTCTTTCATCTGTTTACTTCCCTTCTTTCAGAGGTCGCAACATAGAGATCGGCAAGGCTTCGGTATACTTGTCTCCACCTAACCGGTGACCCCAGGCGAATCTGCCTTTTAGATAATCAATTTGAAAATAGACATTGGGGTCTCCTTCGATCCGGTAGACTTCCCCATTTTTAAAATCAGCTGGATCCAGAAGATAAGAAGCTGCCATGATCGCTTTTCTCTCCAGAACGGCAAACTCATTGACGATGCCCAACTGCTCGGCTTTTCTCGCTTTTTCTTTCAAACGTGCGATTTCGGAACGCAATTCGGGTTCATCCATTTCACTGTAACGCTTTTCTTCACTCATCTTCGTTCTCCTTTTTTTCCACGTATTCGTTGATCACTTCACCCGGAAAACCTTTTTGATAAAGATCTTGTTTGACCTTTGACTTCAGCTGGCCGCCTGATAGTTTATTGCTGTGCTTTTTCCACAATTTATCACCTTGTACAGCAACAATATCCAACCACTGGTCTTCGTCTTTTTCAAGTTCTAGCTCTTCGATCGCCAGTTTTATTAAAGGATAGGAATAACCTTTTCTCATCAACGAATCATTGATTTTTTGCTTGATCTGACTCGGAGTCTTCATCTTCTCTTTCGCAGCAATCTTTTCCGCAAGGCCTAAGGCGACCTCCAATTGTTCTTCTTCTGAATAGGAATCTAAGACGTCTTTTTGCATCTGTTTATCAATTCCTTTCGTTTGCATCTCCTGCTGAATGGCTTTCGGTCCTTTTTTGCCGGATTTAATCTGTGTTCGCATAAAGGCCTCCGAAAATGCCTGATCGTCCAGGAAATTATGGGTATATAATTTTTTGACCGCTTCATCGATTACAGCTTCGCCAAATTCTTTTTCTTTCAGCTTTTTGCGCACTTCGCCTTCGCTTCTCATACGAAAGCCCAAATAATGCAACGCTTTATTATAAGCTTTTCGGACCTGGTCCTCAAAGACCATTTCTTCGATGGTCCATTGGTCAAGCTCCTTGGCTTTAGCGAGCTGATACCTCACAAGCACCGCTTCGTCCACACTGAATGCAAATTTATCCTCAAAGAAAATATTATACCTCTCAGGATTATTTTTACCGCGTGTGATTTTACTGATGATCGGCATTTATCGGCACCTCTCTTCTTCTCATATTATACACCTTTAAGGCTT
>DATHVY010000068.1:0-22809 GCA_035461045.1 Planococcus sp. (in: firmicutes) | reverse complement strand
AAACAGGAATCTGTCAATTACTTAAAATCGAACATCCGCTCATCCAGGCTGGCATGGCGGGCGGGCCGACGACAGTCGAGCTAGTTGTTGAAGTCAGCAATGCAGGTGCGCTTGGAACTTTGGGTGCTGCCTATATGGCGCCGGATGCGTTGAGGAAAGCCATTAAAGAAATTCAGTCAAAAACTCAAAAATCGTTTGGGGTCAATATTTTTGCGGCGGCGGTGAAAGATGATTTTAGCCGTTTAGCAGAAGTGCAAAATGCATTAAATCCTTTTCGTTCACAATTGGAAATTCAGGAAATCCAGTCTTCCTATCAATCACCGGATTGGAGCGAAGAGCAGTTCGCGATTTGTATTGAAGAAGGCGTACCGGTTATCAGCACTGCTTTCGGCTGTTTATCGGCAAGGCAGATGAAAGCAGCTAAAGAGCAACAGATAAAAGTCATCGTTATGGTTACAACGGTGGCAGAAGCAAAGCAGGCGGAAGCTTCCGGCGCAGATGCTGTGGTAGCTCAAGGGAGTGAAGCGGGAGGGCACCGCAGCACGTTTTCACTCGATAACCATCCGTCAGGCGCCCAGATTGGGACGATGGCACTAGTACCGCAGACAGTGGATGCCATCAACATTCCGGTCATTGCCGCAGGCGGCATTACAGATGGGCGGGGTCTGGCGGCTTCCCTGGTTCTTGGTGCACAAGGCGTCCAAATCGGGACACGTTTTGTCGGCGCCAAAGAGTCTGGCGCGCATGCTGCCTATAAGCAAGCAATATTTGAAAGCGACGAGGAAAGTACGGTGGTGACCAAAAGCTTTTCTGGACGCCCGGCACGCGGCATTAAAAATCGCTTTATTCGGGAATTTGAAGAAACTGGTGTTGCTCCTTTGCCATTTCCTTCCCAAAATACGATCACCAAAGATATTCGGGCGGCTGCCGCAAAATCCAATAATCCAGAGTTCATGTCGTTATGGGCGGGTCAATCCACACGCAGCCTGACTGAGGAAATGGGCGCAGCCCAAATAGTAAGGGCAATTATAGAAGAGGCAAAGGGGATTGTAAACTAGTTCTGCCCGCCGGGTAAAATGCTTAATGTGAGGCTCGAGTTTCCATTTCGCACATGCTATACTAGTGAAAGTGATTTTAAGACGAGGAGATTAGACGAATGGAATGGAAGAATATATACCGTGGTATCCTTATGGGAATCAGTGACTTGATCCCGGGAGTAAGCGGGGGCACGATTGCGTTTATTTTAGGGATTTATGACCGTTTACTGGAATCCATCAGCGGATTTTTCAGCCGTGACTGGAAAAAATATCTTGGGTTTTTAGTGCCGCTTGGCATAGGGATCGTCATTACGCTGCTGTTATTCAGCCGGGTCATTGAGTATTTATTGGAACAGCATTACGAAGCGACTCAATTTTTCTTCATGGGGCTGATCATCGGCGTTATTCCATACATCATGAAACAGGCGGAAGTCAAAAAGAACTTCACAGCGCGCCATTTGATTATTTTGGTGGTTATTGGAGCAGCATTGGCAGTTACAGCCTTTATTCCGACAGAAGAAGATTTGGCGCCGATTACATCACTCACATTACCGATTTTCTTTTTGCTGTTCTTCTCTGGCTGGTTGGCCAGTATGGCGATGTTATTGCCGGGAATCAGCGGTTCGTTCATCCTGTTGTTATTGGGCGTCTATTCGACAGCCATCAATGCCTTATCCACTTTGAACATTCCGGTTGCCCTGGCTATTGGTGCCGGTGTTATCGTTGGGTTTATTGTCAGCAGCAAAGCGATCCAGTACCTATTGGAACACT
Source organism: Planococcus sp. (in: firmicutes) (assembly GCA_035461045.1). Lineage (GTDB taxonomy): Bacteria > Bacillota > Bacilli > Bacillales_A > Planococcaceae > Planococcus. The sequence continues at coordinate 21,001 of DATHVY010000068.1, read as the reverse complement.
TTACGTATGTTACGTACGCGGCAATTATCGGCTTGATTCTAGGGTCCCTATTTGTGGTATTCCCTGGATTTTCAGCCGATTCAGCCACGCTCATCACGAGCTTGGTGACGTTCGCGCTGGGTCTGGCATTTACGCTGCTTTTCAGTTCTCCTAAAAAGACAGCTATTACAGAAGAATATAATTAAGTAAGGGCGGTGCCATCAGTTGGATGGTATCGCTTTTTCATTTGTCGCGGCTAGAGTGGCTTATGCCCGTCGAATCTATATAGCAGCCTCCGCTTTTCTTATTGTCCAGCTCCGGCGCCCAGCTCTTTGGGTCATAAGCCAACCCGGCTGTGCGGCAAAGAGCGCCACTTCGCCGGTCTGTCTTATGCCCGGCAGAGCTACACGGGCGCCTCCGCTTTTCTTGTTGTCCAGCTGCAACGGCCAGCTCCTCGGGTCATAAGCCACTCTGACTATGCGGCAAAGGACGCCGCTTCGTCAGATCGTCTTATGCCTTTCGGAGCTGAACGGCCGTTTCCGCTTTTCTTGTACAAAGGCTTTTTGCTTTGTGGATGATGCGTTTGCGATTAAACTGGATGGTAAGAGGTGATGTGTGTGCGGAAACTGTTTTGGTTGATGGTTTTGTTGCTGGCCGTTTTTTTTGCGCGCCCGATTTGGGAGGAACCGGTTGGTGAATATGTCGATTTAGGTTTTTTGGATTCAGTCGATCGTACAATTGAGAACATCACCGAAGATCCGGGAGTGTCCGAAGTTATGGATGGAGCTCGAAACTTCACTACGCGTGTTAGTGCACAGCTGCAGTCTTTGATTGCATCCGACTCGATTGAACTGCCGGCGGCTGTGGCGAAACCGGAACTGGTTGAAACAGATTCCTTGTTCGCGGTCCACAACGTGACGCTTGGCATGGACAAAGACGAAGCTCAGGAAAAAGTGGGGATGCCGCTACGTTTGATGCGCAACGAGTACGGCATTGATTGGCATAGCTACCATCAGGATTATCAAAACTATGTATTGTTATCCTATGACAAGGATGGAAAAGTGAATGGGATGTTTACCAATCAGAATTTGATTTCCTCGACAGAAGGCATTACGATGGACTCCACGAAATCTGAGGTCCGTTCCTTGCTTGGCGTTCCACTGAAAAGTCTTCAAAAAGGAAATGTACAATATATACTCGATACGCGTGAAGAATATGATGTTTTTAAAATCGATAATACGTATACGACTATTTTTTATGATATCCACGAAGAGGATACTGTGACAGCTGTGCAGGTGATCCATGAGGAGTTGGAGAAAGAACGCGTTGAAATATACGCAGATCCGAACGAAGAGTTAAAGGAAGGCTATGAATATCTGCTTTTCGAATTGACCAATTCAGCGCGTATTCAGCGGGACCTTCCCCTATTAAAGTGGGATGAACAAACAAAACTAACAGCTCGAAAGCATAGTGAGGACATGGCGGAAAATCAGTATTTCAGCCATACCAATCTGGCGGGAGAATCACCGTTCGACCGGATGAATGAAGACGGCATTGCGTTTTACATTGCCGGTGAAAATCTGGCATACGGGCAGTACAGCAGCATTTTTGCTCATGAAGGTTTAATGAATTCGATGGGCCATCGAGAAAATATCGTCAAACCCGAATTCGGATTTTTAGGGGTGGGCACGGCATTCAATTCAGAGAATCAGCCGTATTATACGGCGAATTTCTTTAATCGATAAAAAAGAGACGGACCTTCAATGAAAATTGAAAGTCCGTCTCTTTTTATTAATTTAATACCAGCCAAGCCAAAATAACAAGCGGGCCGACGATAAAGCAGTAAATGGCAAAATACTTCAATTGGCCTTTCGCCATGATGTTTATGAACCATTTTAATGAGAAGTAAGAAGCGACAAGAGATCCCAGAAACGCCATCATGTAAGGGACGGCCATAGAAGCTAGGTTATCATCATTGACGATATCCGTGATGCTGAGGACAGCGCCACCCAGGCTGATCGGGATGAACAGCAAGAAAGAGAAGCGCAAGGCCGTTTCCTGGTTGATGCCCCTTGCCATCGCGGCCACGATTGTAGCGCCACTTCGGCTGATTCCGGGAATAAGTGCCACTGCCTGGGCACCGCCAATAATGATGGCATCTTTCATCGTCATATTGCCATCTTTTCGCTGTCCGCGCATATTGCGGATCCACCAAAGGCCAAAGCCTGTCACGATAAGGGTCAAGCCGACCGTCACTATGGTCGAAAGGTTATCATCGATTGCGTCCTGGAACAAAACGCCGATTACTGCAGCAGGGATTGTCGCTACTACCAAGTAGACAACAAACATGAAATCCCGCTTTGTTTCAGCATTTTTCACCGTAAAGTATTTCAGGCCATTAACGACAAGGCGCCGGATGTCATCGCGATAAATGATCAAAACAGCAATCAGCGATGCACTGTTGACCAGTAGGGCAAAGGTAGAAACGCTTCCTTCAATCTGGACATCCAGGAAATATTGAGCGATCAGCAGATGGCCGCTTGAAGAGATGGGAATCGGTTCTGTGAGACCCTGGAATAGGCCGAGAAGCAGAAATTTGATAGTAAGCCATAATTGATCCATTAGAATAAATCCTCCATTGCTCGTTCACTTATTTTAGCTGTCAGTAAGGTCTTTCCGTGTGGAAAATTCAAAACAACATAAAAATTATAATACCATATTTTCATGGTAAACTGGGTATACTATTGAAAAGAAAGGAAGTGACGTGCTTGACGAACAAGCTTTGGTTTCAAGTGGGAGTAGGAATTATCCTGGCTTTAGTCATCATTCGATTATTTATTGAAGTACAAGGAATTTTTGATCCCTTATTCATTATTGCAGGCACGATTTTTATTCCCTTGTTGCTGGGAGGCGTCTTGTTCTACCTGACAAGACCAATCCTGAATTTTCTGTTGAAGAAAAAATTCCCGAAATGGTCTGCGGTTCTTACAGTCCTGTTGGCGATTCTCTTGGTGTTCTATTTGTTCTATATCATGATCGGTCCGATTGTTACAGATCAAATCAATGCGCTGGTAGATAATGCACCTGAAATAATAGAGGGTGTAGAAGAATACAGCCAATACATATTCGATCAGCGTGATCGGCTTCCAGATTCAATTGAAGAACAATTGAATGACATGACCGGCCAAATTGGTGACCGGCTTGGCGATTTCGGAGGCTGGGTTCTGTCGTTTATTACCAGCTTTGTTTCGGGTGTCATCACTTTGGTGTTAGTGCCATTTTTCTTGGTTTACCTATTGGTCGACCATAAGAAGTTTGTTCCGTTTGTTTCCGGTTTCTTTTCCGGGGAACGCAAAAGATGGATTCGCAAGACATTGAATGATATTGATGACACACTGCAGGCGTATATCCAAGGGCAACTGTTTGTCAGTTTCCTTGTAGGGATTATGCTGCTGATCGGCTATCTGATCATTGGCCTGGACTATGCTTTGTTACTGGCGTTGATCGGTATGGCCACCAACGTCATTCCATTTTTGGGTCCGTATATTGCGGTCATTCCGGCAATTATCATCGCGCTTGTGCAAGATCCGATCATGGCGGTATATGTGGCCATCATCATGCTTGTTGCACAACAGATCGAAAGTAATTTCATCACTCCGAACGTTATGGGCAAATCACTAGATGTTCATCCGTTGACGGTTATTACACTGATACTTGCTGCGGGAAATATTGCCGGTTTATGGGGAATCATTTTGGCGATTCCCGTCTACGCCGTTATTAAGACAATTGCGAAAAATATCTATGCACGGCGCAGTGAAATCCGTGACACAGCAACGCGCGAAATCGAATAAAACAAACCTTTATTCAGTAAGGTGGGATCAACCTGTGAACTTTGTTCACAGGTTTTTTCTTTGAAAAATCTATCCCTCTTGACCTTGAAAGGTTTACCCCCTAAACTATAAATATTGGTTGAGGGGGTAAACTACTTTGGATGGACGTATAAAAGAAGCGGTAGATCTTTTTGAAGAGGTAATGGTTTATGGCACTGAGCGGGTGATTAAATCGGTAGACCATCCTTTATGGAAAGAATATTCACCTGAACAAATTCAGATGTTGAAGCTGATCGGCAAAGAAAAGCAGATTACTTCAGGGAGACTAGCGGTTCTGCAGGCAGTACATAAAAGCGCGATTTCGAGTCGGATTAAAAAATTGCTGCAAAAAGAAGTGATCCGGGTTGTTGAAACAACAGATCGCCGGGAAAAAATGCTGGAGCTTACGGATAAAGGCCAGTCAATTTTGGTGGAACTGGATAAGGTATTGACGGATTATATCGAAAAACTGATGTCTGAAAATATTGCAGATGAAGAAATAGACCAATTTCTGACGATTTTCCGGAAGCTGAAAACGATTATAAAAATGGATGGAGTGTAATACATGCATAGTGTACTGAAATTCAAATGGCCGATTGCCATCGGCTTGATCGTATTGACGGTCGTGTTATTCTTACTGGCACCTAATTTAACAGAACAGGCGGAACAGGCGGGGTCGTTCCAGTTGTCAGATGAAGCTTCTTCGCAAATTGCTTCAAGAATTTTGACGGATGCTGATGCCGCAGAACAAACCATTTCTCTTGTCATACCTCTAGAAAGTGAAATGACGGAGTCAATGGGGGAAACGCTCGAACAGATGGTAACGGATATCGAAGCACTTGGTGATCCGGTGACGAGCGTGTTAAATCCCGTTGAAAGTGAAGAGTTGGAAGACCAACTCATTTCGGAGGATCGCCAAACAGTGTTGGTGCCGATTACGGTTGATGGCACAGACGAAGAAGTGAATGCTGTCGCCGATACAATCAGAGAAACCATCATTCCGGAAGATCTGACTGCCTATGTCACAGGAGAAGCCATCATCAATAACGATGTGAACATCAGTGCACAAGAAGGCTTGAAGCGTACAGAAATCATTACAGTCATCCTGATTTTCGGGTTATTGCTAGCTGTGTTCCGCTCAATCGTAACCCCGTTCATCCCGCTCATTGCGGTCGGTATTTCTTATTTGTTGAGCCAATCGCTCGTGGCGTTTTTCATCGACTGGTTCGGATTCCCGGTTTCCAACTATACACAGATATTCCTGGTGGCAATTCTGTTCGGAATCGGAACGGATTATTGCATCCTGCTGTTAAGCCGCTATAAAGAAGAACTATCGGCTGGACACGGCGTGGAACAATCAATCGTCAACACGTATAAAACAGCGGGAAGAACTTTGCTGATCAGCGGGATAGCCGTGTTTATCGGGTTTTTCGCCATCGGCTTTGCTGAATTTCCGATATTCAAATCGGCAGTGGCTGTAGCGGTCGGCATATTTGTCCTGCTGCTGGTCCTTTATACGATCGTGCCATTCTTCATGTCTTTATTGAAGGAGAAACTATTCTGGCCAGCGAAAAAATCCGCTTCGCATAGTGACAGTAAATTGTGGATCAATATGAGCAAGCTGTCGATCAACAGACCGTTGCTGTCGATGTTGGTGGTAGCTGTGATTACAGTTCCATTGCTCTTTACGTATGATAATTCCCTATCCTTTAATACGGTGGATGAAATCGGTTCAGAATACGAATCAGTGAAAGGCCTGCGTGCTATCGAAGAAGGCTTTGGAAAAGGGGATTCGCTGCCCGTTCAAGTAATCGTCAAATCAGATGATTCCTTAACAGATCGGTCAACTGTCCCTTATTTCGAATCGTTAAGTGCGGAGATTGAAAAAATTGATGGCGTTGAGACGGTCCGGTCGATCACTCGTCCGACAGGCGATGTAATCGAAGAACTTTACGTGGACGAACAGCTTGGCCTTATGGCAGACGGACTTGGTGAAGCCCGTGATGGACTTGGCGAAGTACAGGCGGGGCTTAAGGAAGTCCAGACCAACTTAACTGCCATCAGCGAACAGGCTGGCAACGCAGGAGGGCTGAATGAAGCGGCAGCAGGGCTTGACCAGATCAATCAGCAACTGGGAGAGGTTTCGCAAGGTTTGCAACAAACGGGGAATATCCCTCAAACCGTCGGGGCTTTGACTCAAATCAGTGGCGGTTTGTCTGAAATCCAGCAAGGTTTGGCTGGAGCAGCTGGCCAGACAGCAGAACTTAGTACAGGGTTGGCGCAATTGGCGGATGGTGTCGGTGCTTCAAATGACGGCCTGGCCGAAATCCAGACCGGTTTGACAGAAGCTGTCGACATGATGCAGGAAATGAGCGACAGTGAAGCTGTGCGTGATACCGGCTTATTCATTCCGGAAGGAACATTGGAGAGCGAAGATTTTGAGCAGGTACTGGAGCGCTACTCCTTTGCGGACGGTACAGGAATGATGATGGAAGTGGTCCTGTCAGAAGATCCGTATTCTCCTGAAGCGATCGATATTACCACTGAAATCAAAGAAACAGTAGAACGTACTGCAGCAGGAACGCCGCTTGAAAGTGCAGAAATTGCCTTCAGCGGAATTTCCAGCATCAACAGTGACTTAGAAGAAGTATCTTCCAGTGACTTTGCAAGTACAGTGGTCATCATGCTGATCAGCTTGTTTGTCGTCCTGGCGATTCTTTTCCGTTCATTGATCATGCCATTGTATATGATCGGATCGCTTTTGCTGACGTATTATACATCAATCTCCATTGCGGAATTGATCTTCGTCAATGGCCTGGGCTATGATGGCATCAGTTGGGCAGTGCCGTTCTTTGGCTTCGTCATGCTGGTGGCGCTGGGAGTCGACTACTCGATCTTCCTGCTCGACCGGTTCCGCGAAGAATCCTTCAATGGCATCAGCGTTCGTGATGCGATGCGTACGTCGATGGCGAAGATGGGGACTGTCATCATCACGGCAGCCATCATTCTGGCAGGTACATTCGGTGCCATGATGCCTTCGGGCGTCTTGAGCCTTGTGCAGATTGCGACCATCGTCATCACAGGATTGCTGCTGTATGGACTGATTGTCCTGCCATTATTGATACCTGCAATTTCAGTGTCCTTTGACCGCGGTGTCTGGTGGCCGTTCGGTAAGAAGAAATAAATGTGATTCAGTGAATCGCTTATTTTAAAGGCGCCATTTCAATTTTTATAGCAAGAGGAGAAAAGCTGCGTTCGCGCAGCTTTTTTCTATGGATGTGGGATTGCGCCGGTCGTGTTATACTAAATGGTAATTAAAAATGCGAAACGGGTGTAACTATATATCTGTGTGCTTGTTATAAAGCTTCAGATTTATGTCTTGGATCTAATTAAGGTTTTTGATGAAATAAATGAAATTAAGAAATGAGGTAATGAGATTGTTAACATTTGAGCAAAAGTTGGAAGTCATCGAGTCTTTCCCGGAATTGACGAGAAAAGATGTATCGATGAAACGCGTGAACTTTCATTATGAAGAAAGCCTGTATGACAAGAAAATTGTCGTCTATCATTTACATCCAACCGGCAATGGCTTTGTCTATGTAGGAAACTTGCCGCATTACGAAGCGGATAAAAAAGGCTTCGTCAATATCCGTGACTTTTCCGAAAAGGAATTGCGCAGCGTCCTAGCTGACTCACTGGATTACCTGTCTTTGGAACCGGAACCCCCATACGACAAGACGTGGGTAAATCGTGAAAATGTGAAATTGGATCTGGTCTATGAAGAGCCATTCTGGAATATCTATACAGGGAAAAACCTGGAAGAAAGCTTCGGTACTTTCGAAAATGCGGAAGACTATCTGATTGATCAAGGCTTTAAAGAAAAGAAATAATGGAGTTCCATCTGCTGCATATGGTCAGCGGATGATGACTTTGTTTATAGAGCTAAGAAAAATGAGGAGCCTCTGGCTTCTTTTTTTGTGGTTAAAAGAGGTAAAGGAACAGATTTTTCGGTATGCTAAAGGCAAGGAGTGAGGACATGTTCAAAAAGGTGACCTTATACACAAATCAGTTAGAGGATATGAAAGGGTTTTATGAATACCAACTGGGATTCCGGATTGTGGAAGAAGATGACAGCAGCTTTACATTGTCGATCGGGGAATCTCAATTGGTCTTCCGGGAATCGGAAAGAGCAGCTGTCTATCATTATGCGCTGAACATTCCGGGCAACCAGTTTACACTGGCTAAATCTTGGGCGAGTGAGCGGATGACTTTGAATCGGCAGGAGGGAATGGATGAAGTGTTCTACGCTAATTTCGATGCGGATGCATTTTATTTTCAGGATCCCGCCGGCAATGTCGTTGAATTCATCGCACGCCGCAGCGTAGACCGGATGGGGAATTTCACTGTCGATTCACTGCTGAATATCAGTGAAGTGAGCATTACCACACCCTATGTTGAAGAAGTCGGAGAGCAGATTGAGGACATGGACATTCCGGTGCGCGGCAACAAAGGCATCGATCCGAAGTCGTTGAATTTCCTTGGCAGCGGACATGCTTATATCATCTTAGTGGCACCTAAGCGCACCTGGTATTTTTCAAAACAAAAAAGCGAGACCCATCCCCTGTCGATCGAGTTGACTGATGGCCGCCAGATCACTATTACAGAAGAAGGGCGATTCCAACAGGAGAAACCAACCAATCCGATTATGGACAAGATGGAGGAGGCCGACTTTTCGGGAGTTGCCTATCTGCAAAAAGAGGGAACCTGGACAGCGGCAAGAGGCTTTGCCAATCGCGCCGATGAGCGGCCGAATGCGATTGATACCAGATTCGGAATTGCGTCCGGCAGCAAACTGTTCACAGCTGTTGCTGTTTGCCAATTGGTGGAGAGGGGGGAACTGGCCTTCGACGATAAGCTGTCGGAGCTGTTGCCACAAGCTTTTTCGAATTTCGATGTCACTGTCCATCAATTATTGACACATACATCGGGCATTCCGGATTATTTTGATGAACAGGTAATGGACGACTTTGAAGATTTATGGAAACAGCAGCCGATGTATCTGATGCAAACCGCTTCAGATTTTATTCCCTTGTTTAAAGATCAGCCGATGATGTTCGAGCCCGGCGAAAGATTCCGCTACAATAATGCCGGCTTTATCGCGCTCGGGCTGATCGTTGAGCAAGTGACCGGGAAAGAGTTTGCTGATGTGGTGGAGGAACGGATTTTCGCTCCTGCCAAGATGCAGAATTCAGGTTATTTCCGCTTGGATCGGTTGCCTGGCCAAACAGCATTTGGGTATATTGAAGAAGAGGGAACGTGGCGGACAAATCAATACGCTATTCCGATCCGTGGTGGTGCTGACGGAGGTGCTTATGTCACGGCGAATGATATGGCGAATTTCTGGCGCAGTTTGATGGAGGGCATCTTAGTGGCGAAAGAAATGCTACACACGATGCTGCAAGTCCATGCTTCTGGAGAAGACGGCAACTACGGCTATGGGCTATGGATCCAAGGCCAAAGGGATGAGGTTTCGAAGTATCATGTCATGGGGGACGATCCCGGCATCAGTTTTCACTCAGCCTATTATCCGGCGGATGGCACTGTACTGACGGTCTTGTCGAATAAAGGCGCAGGAGCTTACGGTATTACCAGGACCATTGAAGAATTGAGAATTGAAAAGGAGTGACGGTATGACCGGGAAGAAATTAGTGATGGCGATTGTTTTTGGAACGATTACCTTGTGTATTTTAATTTTCGCAGTCTTCCAACTGTATTTTTGGTTGAATTAAGGGGAAGGGAAAGGCGGCAGTTGCTTCTAACAGCAACTGCCGCCTTTTTTGATGGGGGAAAACTTTTAAGAAAGGGGACAGCGTCTTATATATGATTAGGAAAGATCAGTAAAAGCGTGAAAAAATGCAGCCAGGAAGATTCCCTGGCTGCGCTTTATAAAAATATGCATAAAAAATAAGCTCTTCCGAAGAAGAGCTCATTGATAAGTTAGCTTTAGATTAAGCTTTTTGAACGTTAGTAGCTTGAAGACCGCGTTGGCCTTGTTCGATATCAAACGTTACTTCTTGACCTTCGTCAAGTGATTTAAAGCCTTCGCTTTGAATTGCAGAGAAATGTACGAATACATCGTCGCCGCCTTCGCGTTCGATGAAGCCAAATCCTTTTTCTGAGTTAAACCATTTTACTTTACCTTGTTCCATGTGTATTTCCTCCTCGTATGCGTGAGCATACATTGTATTACTATCCTTGCTCAAATCTTGCAGATGAACATCTGACACTTTGTAAAAAGTTATCCGAACAAAAATAATTCTTCCTTAGAATAACACGGTAATATTCAAAATGCAAGCCTTATATGAAAATTAGGTCGCTGGCTTCTATTCTTTTATTTAATTATACTGATAGAACAACGTGGAACTTAGGAGGGAGACAATGAAGAAAGTCATAGTAGCGGGGGTTTCAGCAGGTGCAGGGAAATCCACTTTCGCAAAAAATATTGGGAAGAGGCTGGATATTTCCGTGCACCATCTCGATTCATATTATTGGAAGCCGGGGTGGATCGAAACGGAATCGCAAGAATTTAAAGATGCGCAACACCAGCTTGTTGCAGGTGATACATGGATAATAGAAGGAAACTATGCAAGCTCCATGGAAATCCGGCTGGCCGAAGCGGACACTTTCATCTATTTGGAGCTTCCGCTTAGAGTCTGCCTCTACCGGGTCCTGATGCGCTGGATCAAAAACCACGGAAAGACCCGTCCCGACATGGCAGCGGGATGCCCGGAGAAAATGGACAAAGAATTTCTGAAGTTCATCGTCACTACATATGCCGCCAGAAAACTGGCAATGCGTCAACGCGCCATTGATTTCCAGGCATCTGGCATCAACCGGAAATCAATCATCCTGCAGTCGCAAAAACAAATCGACGGTTTCTTCAAGTGAATTTATGAAATTCATGGTGCGCAGGAATGCTGGAAAAGACCTTTATTCCAATAGCAGTAAAAAAATCCAATCAGCTGTTCCATCGGGAAATCAAAATACAATCTAATTTGAGGGAAAATTCAAAAAACTAACTCCCGTTGAAAAAATAAATGGTATCATAATAGTACAAATCTGAAAGACTAGGGGAAGTAGAGATGAAAGTTTTATATGAAGGGACTATAACCAACCAGGTGCTTCGAAAAAAGATGCCTCTGCACATGAAACGGCTTTACCTCGAAGATCTGCCGGAAATCGAGGAAGTCCAGGAAGCGGTTATCGCTGACATGCCGGGACAAACGACTTTGCAACCTTTGTCGACGGAAGAGTTTCTTTTCATCCTCAATGAGCGCGGCCTGATGGTCGGGGCCTATGCGGGAGAAGAAATGATCGGCTTTCGGGCATTGTTGATTCCCGAAATCGATGAAGAGCACCTCGGCTACGATATTGGCCTCTCTGAAGAAGAATTGCCAAAAGTCATTTATCAGGAGATTTCGGTCGTGCTGCCTGCTTTCAGGGGCAATCGGCTGCAACAAAAGCTGGCCGACGTCATCATGAAGGAACTTCCGAGACTGCCGGGGAATTTCCGCTATGTCTGCTGCACGGTCGCACCCATGAACATTCCGAGCCTGAAGGATAAGTTTACGCAGGATATGTACATTGCTGCCCTTACAGAAAAATATGGGAGCAAAGAGCGCTATGTCTGTGTCAAAGACCTGGAAAACCCGTCAATCGGCTATTCTGACTTTGCTGCAGCCAAACTCGATGACTTCAACAGGCAGCACCAATTATTCGATGCCGGCTACGTAGGCATCAACTTTCAAATGAAAGACGGCTTCCATGAAATTCAATTCGTAAAACCCATCCTTCAATAGGATGGGTTTTTTAAAAGCTATTATCGCTTTCAATTATCTGAACTCCTTCTATATATAGATTAATCCTCTATTAAATAAAATAAAGAATTCTGAAACCTTTCTCACTTATTTCCGTAAATAAGATAAGATGGAAAAGAAGTACTTGAATGGGAGGTATTGGGATGGAGCTGTTTGGTTTGGACGTGGAGCAGATTTACATGTATGGCTTGCTGATTGCAGGTGGTCTTACCTTATTGTATGTGCTGTTCGGTGATATGGCAGATGCCGGAGAGGGGCTTCCGCTCCTGAATCCGGCAGTGCTGTTGGCGTTTTTTACGCTGTTTTTTGCCATCGCCTTTCTGCTCGAGAAAGCGAGCGGGCTGAACAGCATCAGCATCCTCCTCATCTCAGCAGTCGCTGGCGTGGTGCTGGACATTCTGTTTTATTTCTTCGTCCTATTGCCATTGAAATCGGCTGAAGCATCGATCGCCTATACGGAAGACTCCCTTCTGGGCCAGGTGGCCAAAGTGATAATTCCGATCCCGGCCGACGGCTTCGGTGAAGTGGTGCTCGAAACATACGGCGGAATGATTTCAAAACGTGCAACCGGCTACGACAATGAGCCGATCGCGCAGGATGAACAGGTGCTGATTATCGAAATAGACGACGGCACAGTGTATGTCAGGGAATACCAACCTTTTGTTTTAAGAAATAAAAAATAGAAAAAACCAGGGGGAATCAGAATGGAATTATGGATCGTTATTGGAGTGGTCGCAGCCGTTTTATTGGCATTGATCGGTGTTTATGTCACGAAGTATAAGACTGTTGGGCCGGATGAAGCGTTAATCGTAACGGGAAGTTATTTGGGATCAAAAAATGTGCATACCGATGATTCGGGAAATCGCATCAAAATCATCAGGGGCGGCGGGACGTTCCTATTGCCGGTATTCCAGCAGGCAGCACCACTTAGCCTGTTGTCCAGCAAATTGGAGGTCACGACACCTGAGGTCTATACGGAACAGGGTGTGCCGGTAATGGCGGACGGAACGGCGATCATCAAAATTGGCGGTTCCATTTCTGAAATTGCGACGGCTGCCGAGCAATTTTTGGGCAAGTCGAAAGAAGACCGGGAAAACGAAGCGAAAGAAGTCCTGGAAGGCCATCTTCGTTCCATTCTGGGTTCGATGACGGTGGAGGAAATTTATAAAAACCGCGATAAATTTTCGCAGGAAGTCCAGCGCGTCGCATCACATGACCTTGCAAAAATGGGACTGATCATCGTGTCATTCACCATTAAAGATGTGCGGGATAAAAACGGCTATCTTGATTCCCTTGGTAAAGCACGAATCGCTCAGGTGAAAAGAGATGCGGATATTTCGACAGCGCAATCCGAAATGGAAACGCGCATTAAACGCGCTGAAGCCGGCAAGGAAGCGCAGCGTGCCGAAATTCAGCGCGCTACTGAAATTGCGGAAGCGGAAAAAGACAACCAGTTGAAAGTTGCTGAATACCGCCGTGAGCAGGACAGCGCAAAAGCACGCGCCGATCAGGCCTACGAATTGGAAACTGCGCGTTCCAAGCAGGAAGTTGTGGAACAGGAAATGCAGATTCAAATTATTGAGCGCCAGAAACAGATCGAACTAGAGGAAAAAGAAATCCAGCGCCGTGAGCGCCAATACGATTCTGAAGTGAAGAAAAAAGCGGATGCTGACCGTTACTCGGTGGAACAGGCAGCAGAAGCTGAGAAATCCAAACAGTTGGCAGATGCTGATGGCCAGAAATACCGCGTCGAAGCAATGGCGAAAGCCGATGCCGAGAAAGTCCGGCTGGATGGTATGGCGAGAGCCGATTCACAGCGCGCCCAGGGTGAATCCGAAGCGGATGTTATCCGTTTGAAAGGTCTTGCTGAAGCGGAAGCGAAACGCAAAATCGCCGAAGCTTTCGAAATGTACGGACAGGCGGCTACATTGGACATGATTGTCAAAATGTTGCCGGAGTATGCGAAACAGATTGCCAGCCCGCTGGCCAATATTGATAAGATCACCGTGGTGGACACTGGTGGCGGCGAAGGCGGCGGTGCCAATAAAGTGACGTCTTACGCGACCAATCTTATGTCAACGCTGCAAGAAACATTGAAGGAGTCATCAGGTATCGATGTTCGTGAGATGCTTGAAAATATGAGCGGGAAATCTGAGTATGCCAGCACCATCGAAAAATTGCGCTTTGAACTGGCGGAAAAAGAAACGCCTGTTAAGTAAGTAACAAATATAAAATGCGAAACAGCCCCAAAAAGCTATTGCTTTTGGGGCTGTTTTTGGGTTTCGCTGAGTCTTATAGGGGGAAAACATAGGCGAATAGTATGAAATTATTTATTATGCTATTTTGAGGGTCTTCCATCGTTATGTTTAGGCTTCGGAAATGATAGAATAGTATTAAGAATTACTTATAATTGGTAAATTTAGGATACAAAAGAAAAAACGTTTACTTAAGGAGCACCCCACATGAAAATTCGATTTAGAGAAACCCCCAATCTGCCAGTGCTTTCCATGAGTGGGCCGGAAGTCCAGGAAATCACTTCTATTGTTTACAATTCAGTGGAGACGCAAGAAGGATCCGCTTTCTTTTGCGTGACCGGAGAAAATACAGATGGACATTTATATATCGAAGAAGCAATTGAGAAAGGTGCACGCGCAATAATTGGAACCAACAAAGCTATTATGGAGCAATATTTTGGTTTGTATCCCGAGCTGACTTTTCTGGTGGTAGAAAATTCGAAGATTGCTATGGCATATATTTCGATTTACTTTTATGGCAACCCTCAAGATCGACTTATCAAAGTGGGGGTCACCGGAACGAATGGCAAAACGACAACAGCAACTTATGTTTACAGCCTCTTCAATCTTTTGGATATACCTTGCGGATTTCTGGGCACTACCGGAATCTGGTCTTCGAAAGACAGATTATCTTATAAAAAAAGCACGCCTACCACACCTATTTCCTCTGATATACATAATATTTTTTCACAGCTGGCAACCCAGGGAGACCGGGCTGCTGCAATGGAAGTTTCTTCTATTGCATTGGATCAGAAGAGGGTGGAAGGAATCGTTTTCGATGTGGCCATCCATACGAATATTTCAGAGGAACATATGGAGTATCATAAAACCTTTACCCATTACCTTCAGTCGAAACTGGAATTATTTCGGCAGGCCAAGACCGCTGTCGTAAATTTGGATGATGCCGGCATGTCAAAGGATATCATGGAAATTGCCGATTATCCGTGTCTTACTTATAGCGCTGATTCGGGATCAGGAGCCGATCTGATATGGAGAAACTGTGAAACGACAGCCAATGGGTTGGCATTTGACCTTCATTACCAGGGAGAAAACCGAAGGGTTGAAGTTCCTTTATACGGTGAATACAACGCAGCAAATTTAACCGCAGCAATCGCTGCAGCGTTATTGTCCGGGAAATCCATAGATGAAATTTTGCTGGTCTTGCCGGAAATGCCGCAGGTAGAAGGGCGTTTCCAGGTGATTTCCGGACCGGAAGGCAGAAAGATCATTCTCGATTACGCTCATACTCCTGTGGCGATTGACCTGGTGTTGAAGGAAGTAAAAAAGTTGCCTCACCGCCGCCTCATCGCAATGATTGCGGGCATTGGCATCCGTGATTTTTCAAAAATGCCGAAAATGGCCAAAGCAGCGGAAGGTAAGGCGGATACAATTATCGTGACGGTGGACCATCCGGGCTTCAATGATCCGAATGATGTTGTGGATGCAGTGCTCAAAGGCTTTACAGTTCCTTATAAACAGGAGGTGCTGACGGCCCCTTCGCGGAAGCAAGCTGTGATTGAAGCTTTAAAGGCGAGCGGACCGGAAGACATTATTTTATTGACCAGCGGCTGCATCAACGGTGCCCAGATTATAGAGGGAGAGTATATCCCCCATTCGGACGAAGAGATCATCGAAGATTTTTTCCTTAAGCAAAACTAGCGACTTTTCATATAGATGAGTCGCTTTTTTGCGTTTTTTTGTGTTTAAATAGAAGAGAAGGTTTCATAGACATAAGAATTGGAGTGAATGGAATGCAATATCGTACAGAGAAAGACACGATTGGTGAAATTCAGGTTGAAGCTGACAAAATGTGGGGAGCTCAGACACAGCGAAGTGTCCAGAACTTTGCGATTGGCACGGAGCGCATGCCGCATGAAGTGGTGATGGCGTTTGCCCAATTGAAAAAAGCGACAGCGAAAGCAAACCATAAGCTTGGAAAATTATCGGAAGCGAAGATGAAAGCCGTCGAAGCTGCTGCGAATGAAGTGATTGAAGGAAAATGGAACGACCATTTCCCATTGGTTGTCTGGCAGACAGGAAGCGGCACGCAGTCGAATATGAACATGAACGAAGTTCTCGCGCGACGCGGCAATGAAATTTTGGCTGAACAGAATTCCGATGAAAAATTGCATCCGAATGATGACGTCAACATGTCTCAAAGCTCGAACGACACGTATCCAACGGCTATGCACGTTGCAGGCGTTTTGGCAGTAACGGAAACATTGGTACCGGCTGTTCAGAAATTGAAAGCCACTTTAGCTGAGAAATCGGAGAAATTCGATGACATCATCAAAATCGGCCGTACACACCTGCAGGATGCAACGCCATTGACACTTGGCCAGGAAATCAGCGGCTGGAAGCATATGCTCGAGAAAAGTGAACGCATGATCAGTGAAAGCGTTAATTATATGCGTGAACTGGCAATCGGCGGCACAGCAGTAGGTACAGGAATCAATGCGGATCCGAAATTCGGCGGCTATGTTGCGGAATTCATCGAGGAAGCTGTTGGCTCAGCGTTCACTTCAGCAGAAAATAAATTCCATGCACTGACTAGCCATGACGAAATGGTTTATTCACACGGCGCCATCAAAGCGCTTGCAGCGGACGCGATGAAGATCGCCAACGATGTACGCTGGCTCGCAAGCGGACCGCGCAGCGGAATCGGCGAAATTACAATTCCGGCCAACGAACCGGGAAGCTCAATCATGCCGGGCAAAGTCAATCCGACGCAAAGCGAAGCCTTGACAATGGTAGCGGCACAGGTGATGGGGAATGACGCGACAATCGGTTTCTCTGCCAGCCAGGGAAATTTCGAACTGAATGTGTTCAAACCGGTTATTGCCTACAACTACCTTCAATCGGTGCGCTTATTGGCAGACAGCCTGGTAAGCTTCAACGATCATTGCGCAGTTGGCATTGAAGCGAATCTGGATGTCATCGAGAACCATGTGAACAACTCCCTGATGCTCGTGACTTCGTTAAACACACACATCGGCTATGAAAAAGCTGCGGCAATCGCGAAACAGGCACATGTGGATGGTTCGACCTTGAAAGAGTCGGCTGTAAAAAGCGGACATCTGACGGCTGATCAATTCGACGAATGGGTAAAACCTGAAAATATGGTTGGCAAGTAAATGAAATTAGAGCGGCCGGAATCTTTCCGGCCGCTTTTTATTGGTTTTGAAAAACGGGAATAACTGACTTCAAAAAAGCCGGCAGACATGGAAAGGGTTTATTCCACAATTGTCGAAGTGTTTAAAACAGGTAGGAATTAACGGAAGAGGTGCATTATGCAAAAAACGTTTGTGATGTCCTGGAGCGGTGGAAAAGATTCCGCCCTGGCATATTACCGGGCCGTGTTGGCAGGACATGTCCCGATGGTCTTATTTACAATGTTCGAAGAGGATGGCTCGAAGTCGCGGTCGCATGGTTTGCCTTTGGAAATTCTTGAAGCGCAAGCTGAACGCCTGGGGCTGCCGCTGGAAATCGGCAAAGCTGGCTGGAGCGGTTATGAAGAGGAGTTCATCAAGCATTTGAAGAATTTCAAAGAAAGAGGCGTCGGCATGGGCGTATACGGCGACATAGATCTGGAAGATCATCGTGCATGGGTGCAGAAGGTCAGCAAGGAAGCCGATATGGAAGCCAGCCATCCTTTATGGGGAGAACCCCGCAGGAAGCTGCTGGAGGAATTGCTGGCCGAAGGATTCAAAGCGGTAATAACGGTCGTCGATACCGCGCGCTTGCCAGCAGAATTCCTTGGCAGGGAATTCACTCTTGAGCTGGTTGAAGAGCTGGAGGCGCTCGGTGTGGATGCATGCGGTGAGGAAGGGGAATTCCATACTGTCATCATTGACGGACCGATATTTATCGAAGCGGTTCCGGCAGTTTTTGGGGAAGTTATTGAGGCAGGGCAATACCGGATACTCGAAGTGAAACTTCAATAAGAGGAGTGAAAGCCATGATTCAATTTGTGGGAGTTGAGGAAGTCCATATTCGCCAGATGTCCGCTTTATTGGCAAAAAGACATGAAAAGGAAAGAAAAGCATTTCCTTATTTGCCGCCGGCGTTTGAAGAAATCGATGAAGCTGAACTAGTCATACGGAAACAGCTCGAAAAGCCCTTTGTCAGTGGAATCGTTGCCGTCAGAGGAATTGATGTAATCGGCTACCTCCTGTACGAATTCGTAGAAGACGCCGATCGGGGCCGGTATATCCTGATGAACTATGAATCCATTGCGATCAGTGATAAAGAGCATCCGACCCTATTGCGGCTGCTGTATGCGGATGCCGGAGCTGAATGGATCAAGCACGGCTATTTCACTCATGTCCTGATGGTTCCGCTGTCGGAACAATCGCTCGTTGAACAATGGCTGGAGCAGGGATTCAGTTACGAGCAGAAATATGCGGTTCTGCAGTTAAAGGATTATGAAGCTTCGGCTACCGCTGAGCGGGGGAAGCTTAGCATCCGGAGGGGCGACCAGAAAGATGCGCCGTTACTGAAGAAAGTGGCTTTATGGAACAGCATCCACCAGGCGGCGGCACCTTCCTGGCAGCCGATTACGAAAGAAACGATGGAAAACATCAAACGCAGTTATGTGGATTTATCTGAAGACAAAGAGGCTTTTCTCTGGATCGCGGAACTGGGTGAACGCATAGCCGGGTTTCAGGTCTATTTCCGGAAAGCGGACGGCTTGAGTCTGTCGACACCGCTGAACTGTGCTGAGCTTACGGCCGCTTCCACCAACCCCGATATGCGCGGTAAAGGAATTGGCCGGATGCTCGCCAATCATTGTTTCACGGAAATGAAAAATGAAGGATTTGATTATCTGTATGCGGATTGGCATACGCCCAATCAGATCGCCTCCTATTTCTGGCCACGTCTCGGATTCGAACCCTTCATGATCCGGATGTCGCGGAAAATCGATCCGCGCATCGCCTGGGCACATGGTGACTGAATTGGAAAATACCTATCAAATTGCCTTTCTTACCCATAATGGACACAGGGGTTTTCGGTTTACATACACCCTGTATGTGTTACACTTACGTCCATTATGAATAAAGGGGAAATGAAATTGCCTAAAAAAATGTTATTAAGCTTATTAATCGGTGCGTCAGTTATGGTTACGGCGGCATGCAGTGATACAGATGAAAATGCAAATGAAGAAACAGCCACGGAAGAACAGGCTGTTGAAGAGAATGGCGAAACAGCTGAACAGCCGGAAATGCCGGAACCAGACTTGGAAGGTGTGCCGGATGTTGTCGCTGAAGTGAACGGAGAAGAAATCAACAAAGAGGATTTCGAATCTGCTTACACTGCGCAATTCCAGCAAATGGCTATGCAGGCTCAAGTGTCCGGAGAAGAAGTTGACCAGGCACAATTGAAAGAGCAGGTTGCAGAAAGCCTTGTGAGTCAGGAATTATTGGTACAGGAAACAGAGAACCGTGATATCGAAGCGTCTGAAGAAGAGGTCAATGAAACGCTGACTTCAATTGCCGAGCAAAACGGACTGGCATCTTCAGAAGAGTTTTTGGCAGCTTTGGAAGAACAGGGACTGTCAGAGGACGAAGTGATGGAGCAAGTGGCATCACAGGTGAAAGTGGATAAATTGGTTGCTGAAGAATCAGGGGATGCTGAGGCATCTGAAGAAGAACTTCAGGAATTCTATGATCAAATGCAAGCACAACAAGAAGAAATGGGCGGCGAAGAATTGCCTCCATTCGAAGAGATAAAATCTGAGCTTGAAGCTCAACTTGTACAACAAAAAGAGAGCGAAGCAGTACAGGCATTAGTAGCTGAACTCCGTGAAGGCGCGGATGTAACAGTCCACATTTAATGAAAAACAGAAGAACCAGGCTCCCGATTTTCGGGAGCCTGGTTCTTTTTTGGGGGGGTGAAGATTTTTACATTTCTATTGACTAGGCTCCAGCGGCCCAGCTCTTCGGGGCATAAGCCGGCCTTCAGTGCTCCTGTCTCTGTCCCTGCATCGCTGCGCTAGCTTCGAGACATGAAAAAGCGTTGCATCGCTTTTCTATATCGTATCTGCCTTCTGAATAAGGCTCAGAAACTGCTGCGTCCGTTCTTCTTTCGGGTTTTCGAAAATTTCCTGCGGTGTGCCGCGTTCCACAATGCGTCCGGCATCCATGAATAAAACTTCATCTGCGACGCCTTTCGCAAAGCGCATTTCATGCGTGACGACGACCATGGTCATGCCTTCGAGCGCCAAATCTTTCATTACCTGCAGAACTTCCCCGACCAGTTCCGGGTCCAAGGCCGATGTGGGTTCATCAAAAAGCATCACTTTTGGTTCGAGCGCAAGAGCGCGGGCAATGCCGACGCGCTGCTGCTGGCCGCCGGAAAGCTGGAACGGGTATTCGTGCATCTTTTCTCCCAGTCCGACTTTGGCCAACAAACTCTCCGCTTTTTCTCGGGCTTTTTCTTTGCTGATCTTTTGGACAGTCACGGGACCTTCCATGACATTCTCCAACGCGGTCATGTGGGGGAAGAGGTTGTAATGTTGAAAGACCATCGCGGACTGTTTTCTGAACTCCGTAATTTGTTTTTTCGGCAAAGGTTTCGAGAAATCCGCCATGTGCCCATCGATCGCCACTGTGCCGGCGGTAGGTGTTTCCAATATATTGAGGCAGCGCAGGAACGTCGTCTTGCCGGAACCGGAAGGACCGATCACGACAACCGCCTGGCCTTTCTCCACGTTGAGGTCAATGCCTTTCAAAACTTCAAGGCTGCCGAAACTCTTATGCAGATTGTTTATGGCAATCATAGAATACTCCTGTCTGTAGTTAGAGTGGATTTACGCTTTTGCTACATAGCGGTCAAAACGATGTTCCAATCGCCCTTGCACCAATGAAAGAAGGAAGCAGAGGATCCAGTACATCAAGCCGGCCTGAGCATACAACAGCAGGAATTCGTAATTGAACGCCGCTATTTCCTGTGCTCTTCGGAACATTTCTGTAACCAGGATGAA
>DATHVY010000067.1:0-12474 GCA_035461045.1 Planococcus sp. (in: firmicutes) | reverse complement strand
GCTGGACGGAAAGCAGGGTCTACTGTAAGTAGAGCGCGTGCAATTCCGTGACGAACTGCTCCAGCTTGTCCAGTGAATCCACCACCGTTTACGTTTACAAGAACGTCATAGCTTCCTAGTGTTTCAGTAGCTACCAATGGTTGTTTGATGATTTGCTCAAGCGTTTCGTATGGAACGTAATCCGATACGTCGCGGTTGTTGATTGTGATTGTGCCGTCACCCGGTACTAAACGTACGCGAGCTGTTGAGTTTTTACGACGACCTGTACCAATATATTGAACTTGTGCCAAGGGTGTATCCTCCTCTTATTTACTAGTATTAACCGCGAAGCTGGTAAGCTTCAGGCTGTTGTGCTTGGTGGTTATGTTCCGGTCCTGCATAGACATGAAGTTTCTTGAACGTCTGACGGCCTAAAGAGTTTTTAGGAAGCATGCCTTTGATGGCAAGTTCAAGCATTTTTGTCGGGTATTTTGTGCGCATTTCCAAAGCTGTGCGCTGTTTCAGTCCGCCAGTGTACATCGTGTGACGGTAGTAAATTTTGTCAGTAAGCTTTTTACCTGTAAGGTGAATCTTTTCAGCGTTGATGATGATCACGTGATCACCAGTGTCAACGTTTGGTGTGAATGTTGGTTTGTATTTCCCGCGTAAGATTGAAGCGACTTCAGAAGCTAAACGTCCAAGAGTTTGCCCTTCTGCATCGACAACCAACCATTTACGCTCGACTTCGTGACCTTTAGCCATGAATGTTGTACGCATTGTATATTGTCCTCCTAATATATCGTCTCTTTTATGGATCATGTCCCAAGTTCCGTTGGCACATGTCCTTTGTTCCATTGTTACATTGTTCCGTTTTTTCGTTATCCCTAAACACAAATAACCTTCCGGGGCATATCGTGGGGGTAATGAAAATACCATACATCATCATATAACGGAAGCACTCTAAAGTCAAGAGTTTTTCCGAAAACACTAGGGAAAGTTGTTTCAGCCTTGGTACTCCACCTTTTCAAGGTATAAGCCATGTGCTGCCGCCGTTTTTCCTGCCGCGTCCCGATCGGCCGACTGGATGATTTCTTCCAGTTCGTCAGCCTCTCTTCTACCAAGCCCGACTTCCATTAAAGTTCCAGCTATGATGCGCACCATGTTATAAAGAAACCCGGAACCCTCGATCACCATATGCAGCTCTTCTCCGTGCTCTTCCAGCTCCAGGCGGCGGATCGTCCGGACTTTATCAACTACTCCGGTATTCGATGCGCAAAAACTCGAGAAATCATGGGTGCCGATAAACGCCACACCAGCCGCTCTCATCGCTTCCACATCCGGAAGCTGTTTGGTATGCACCATAAGTTCACGCGTGAACGGGCTGATGATCCGGCTGCGGTCCCACTTATATCGATAGGTTTTGCCCACCGTATGGTAGCGTGCATGAAATCCAGGTGCCGCTTCTTCGATTTCCAACACCCGGATATCTTCCGGCAGCAGCACATTAAGCGCCTTTAACCAGCCGGACAGCGGAATGGACAGGGATGTATCAAAATGGATGACTTGCCCTGTGGCATGCACCTTCGCATCCGTACGCCCGCTGGCCACTACTTGCACCGCCACGCCTTTGTGGATCGTCTCTAGCACCTTCATGAGCTCCCGCTGGACTGTGCGCGCCTCCGGCTGTATCTGATATCCGGCAAAACCGGAGCCGTCATAGGCTATTGTCGCTTTTAATCTTTTCATACGTTCTCTCCTTATACACGGAAATACCAGAGCACAGCGGTCAATCCCGCAAGGACCACCAATACGAGCGTATCGGCTGCCCGCCAGATCAACTGCCGGTAACGGCTTCTTCCTTCACCGCCTCTGTATCCGCGGACTTCCATGGCAGTTGCCAAATCTTCAGCCCGTTTAAATGCACTGACAAACAATGGGATCAATAAAGGCACCACTGCTTTCAAGCGTTCTTTCACAGGACCGGAACCAATGTCCGACCCTCTCGCCATCTGCGCCTTCAAAATTTTTCCCGTTTCATCCATCAATGTCGGGATAAAGCGCAGTGAAATGGACATCATCAATGCCAGTTCATGCACAGGCAACTTAAAGCGTTTGAATGGCCCGAGCAACACTTCAATGCCATCGGTAATCGAAATCGGCGACGTGGTCAAAGTCAGGATGCTCGTCATGAACACCAGCACCAAAAACCGGATGGATATGAAAATCGCCTGGCGCAGACCTTCTTCATAAATGTTCAGAAAACCAAGACTGAAGATGACTTCACCTTCCCTGGTAAAGAATAAATGCAGCATGAACGTGAATACCACCAAAATCATCACAGGCTTTAAACCATTGATCAGAAAATACAATCGTATTTTTGACAGCACGACGATCAAAAAGGTGAAACCTAAAAGAATTGCATAAGTGATTGCATTATTGGCAATAAAAACAATCGCGATGAATAAAAATACGAATAGAAGCTTTGCTCTGGGATCCAGGCGGTGCACTAAAGAGTCTCCAGGGATAAAGCGGCCGAATATCATCTTCTCCATCATCGGACATCACGTCCTGTCTGTAGAGCCTGTGCGATGCCGGAGACAAGTAGTTCCTCAGTCAACGCCAGTTCATTCAGCTCAAGCCCGGACTTCGCCTCAAACTTGCGCTGAAGCCTGACCGTTCGAGGTGAATCCAGCCGAAACGCGGCTAGCTGCTGTTCATCAGCAAAAATATCTCGCGGATCTCCCGTCAATACACAACTCCCATTATGCATGATAGCCACTCGGTCCGCATAACGCGCCGCATCTTCCATACTATGGGTCACCAAGATCGTCGTCAGGCCCTTTTCATCGTGGAGCCGCTTGAACAACTCCATGATTTCTTTCCGGCCCCTCGGGTCCAAGCCGGCAGTCGGTTCATCCAATACGAGCACTTCCGGTTCCATTGCCAATACACCTGCAATGGCTACCCGCCGCATCTGGCCGCCAGACAAATCAAATGGCGATTTTTCCAATACATCCATCGGCAAGCCCAGCTGTTCCACCAGTTCATGAGCTCTGCGGCTCGCTTCCTTTTCTGGAACGCCATAATTCATAGGTCCGAACATGATATCTTTCAGCACGGTTTCATCGAACAACTGTTGTTCCGGAAACTGGAACACGATGCCCACCCGACGACGGATACTTTTCAAGTTTTTCGCTTTGACACCGGCTTCGATTTTTCGATCACCAATTATAATCGAGCCTTCAGTAGGTCTCAACAAAGCATTCAAATGCTGCAAAACGGTAGATTTCCCTGATCCCGTGTGTCCAATAATTGCTGTATAGGAACCCGAAGGAATATGAAGATCTACGGCCGATATCGCCCTTTTTTCAAAAGGCGTATCTTTCGCGTAGCTATAGCCTACCCCCTGGAGTAAAATGTCCATAATTCATCCACCAATTCATCTTCTGTCATATGTTCACCTTGCAACGAGACGCCCGCTTCCTGCAATAACTGCGTCATTCTCATCGCAAACGGCAGTGCCAACCCCAGCTTCTCCAGGTCATTGCCCGAAAAGAAAACCTCTCTTGGTGAACCTTCCATAAATTTTTCACCGGCATTCATGACGATAATCCGGTCAGCCAACGCTGCTTCTTCCAAATCATGAGTGATCGAAATCACGGTCAAACCCGTTTGCTCCCGCAACTCCCGTATCGTTTCGATCACCTCCACCCGTCCCTGGGGGTCGAGCATTGATGTCGCTTCGTCCAATATCAATAATCTCGGTTTTAACGCCAGAGCACCCGCAATCGCTACGCGCTGTTTTTGGCCACCGGATAAATGATGAGGTTCCTGGTCGAGGTAATCACCCATCTTCACTTGTTCGAGTGCCTCTTTGACTCTTATCACCATATCGGCATAAGGAACTCCATTATTCTCCAGCGCAAATGCCACATCGTCTTGCACAGTAGCACCTACAAACTGATTGTCCGGATTCTGAAAAACCATTCCCATTTGCGAACGGATATTCCACAGGCTTTCTTCGGACATCTCTTGACCCATTGCCTGAACTGCTCCTGTTTGCGGAAACAACAGGCCGTTCATCAGCTTGGCGATTGTTGATTTCCCGGAACCATTATGTCCCACGATTGCAAGCCACTCTCCAGGCGCAACAGACAAGTCCAAATTCAAAACGGCCGGCTTGACGGTTGAATCATCCGGCATATATGTAAACGTCACATGTTCGAGTGACATAATATTCGCATTCATAATTGCACTTACCTCCTCTAACTCTTCTACTCTGGCTCATCTCATCTAAAAAAGCGAATGAATAAAAAAAGCGCGCACCTCATTCAGAGTATGCGCTTTTCTGTCTCTATGGCTCCCGGGGTGCTTAATCCCGGGTTGAATGAGGTGCGTAGAGCTAGACAAGACGCCGCCTTTCGGCTCGCTCATCGTAACGCTCAGCTTTTCATATTTGTCGTATAAATCATTATGCTAAAAGAAGAGGGCGTCGACCCTCTTCAAGTGATTCAAATTAAACCAATTCAATAATTACGATAGGTGCGCCGTCTCCACGACGAGGTCCCATTTTCATGATGCGCGTGTATCCACCTTGACGCTCAGCGTAACGAGGTGCTACATCATCAAACAACTTCTGCAATGCAAAGATTGTGTTTTCGTTTCCTTCTTCATCAGAAGTTGTAACGAGTTCACGGCGAATATATGCTGCAGCTTTACGGCGTGCATGGATATCTCCACGTTTGCCAAGCGTAATCATTTTTTCCACAGTTGAACGAACTTCTTTCGCACGGGCTTCAGTTGTTTGAATGCGTTCATGTACGATTAAGTCTGTCGTAAGGTCACGTAGTAGTGCTTTACGTTGAGAACTTGTACGTTGAAGCTTTCTCATTGAAGTTTCCCTCCTTTGTTAAATATATCGGATCAGACTTTTAGAAATTCAGTCTTCTTTGCGAAGGCCCAGACCTAAGTCTTCCAACTTCACTCTGACTTCTTCAAGTGATTTTCGTCCAAGGTTGCGCACTTTCATCATGTCGTCTTCCGACTTGCTTGCCAACTCGTGCACCGTGTTGATGCCCGCGCGTTTTAAGCAGTTGTAAGAACGGACCGAAAGATCAAGCTCTTCGATAGTCATCTCAAGCACTTTCTCTTTTTGATCTTCTTCTTTTTCAACCATGATTTCAGTGGTTTGTGCCTCGTCAGTCAATCCTACGAAGATATTTAAATGCTCGGTAAAGATTCTAGCACCCAGCGCAATCGCTTCTTTTGGACCGATGCTGCCATCTGTCCATACATCAAGGGAAAGTTTATCGAAATGAGCCAACTGGCCTACGCGAGTATTTTCCACTTGAAAGTTGACGCGTGAAACTGGAGTGTAAATAGAGTCAACCGGGATAACACCGATGGGAAGATCTTCACGTTTGTTCTGATCAGCACGGGCATATCCGCGGCCTCTGTTTGCATACATGCGCATGCGCAAGTGGCCGCCTTTAGCGATTGTTGCAATATATAGATCCGGATTCAGAATTTCCACGTCACTATCGTGAGTGATATCTGCAGCCGTAACCGTTCCGTCACCTTTTACATCAATTTCAATGACTTTTTCTTCGTCAGAGTAGATTTTCAGAGCCAGCTTCTTAATATTCAAAATGATAGATGCTACATCTTCTTCTACACCTTCGACAGTGGAGAATTCATGTAATACGCCATCAATCTGAATCGAAGTAACAGCAGCGCCTGGTAAAGATGAAAGTAAGATTCGACGTAAGGAGTTTCCTAATGTGGTTCCATATCCACGCTCAAGAGGTTCTACAACAAATTTGCCGTATTTGGCACTGTTGTCGATCTCAACCGTTTCAATCTTTGGTTTTTCTATTTCGAGCATTCATTTTACCCTCCTTCAGAACGTCGGTGTTTTTTCGCTTCATCAAGAATTCGATAGTCACAGACTTTCGCTACGATTCGTCACATATTCAGTAAGTCGTGATGTTCAAAAATCCCAATCTGATCAACGATTACACGCGACGACGTTTTGGCGGACGGCAACCGTTATGAGGTACTGGCGTTACATCTCTGATAGCTGTAACTTCTAATCCAGCAGCTTGAAGTGCGCGAATCGCAGCTTCACGACCTGAACCAGGACCTTTAACTGTAACTTCTAGAGTTTTAAGACCATGTTCGATTGATGTTTTAGCACAAGTTTCAGCAGCCATTTGAGCAGCGAAAGGAGTAGATTTACGTGAACCTCTAAATCCTAGTGCGCCTGCGGATGACCATGATACTGCATTGCCTTGCATATCTGTAATCGTAACAATTGTGTTATTGAATGTTGAGCGGATGTGAGCGATACCGGATTCGATATTCTTTTTCACACGACGCTTACGAGTTTGTTGTTTACGTGCCATGTTAAGAAACAACCTCCTTTACTAATTATTTTTTCTTGTTCGCAACTGTTTTACGAGGACCCTTACGCGTACGCGCATTGTTCTTCGTATTTTGACCGCGTACAGGTAATCCGCGACGGTGGCGGATACCACGGAAGCTAGCAATTTCCATCAATCGCTTGATGTTCATTGATACTTCACGACGAAGGTCACCTTCGATTTTATATTTATCCAATTGTTCACGGATATTGTTCAACTCATCTTCTGTAAGATCACGAACTCGTGCCTCTTCAGAGATACCAGCAGCAGAAAGAACTTTCTGTGCAGTTGTTTTACCAACACCGAAAATATAAGTTAATGAAATTACAACGCGTTTATCGCGTGGAATGTCAACACCAGCAATACGTGCCATGTGTATGATGCACCTCCTTCAAAATTAGCCTTGTCTTTGTTTGTGTTTCGGATTTTCACAGATTACCATTACTTTACCGTTTCTGCGAACAACTTTACATTTTTCGCAGATCGGTTTTACAGATGGTCTCACTTTCATCTAACCCAACCTCCTTAGTAGTCCGGAGTGCAAAAGATTATTTAAAACGGTATGTGATACGACCGCGCGTTAAATCATAAGGAGAAAGTTCAACTGTTACTTTATCTCCCGGCAGAATGCGGATAAAGTGCATGCGGATCTTGCCGGATACATGCGCAAGAATCGTATGACCGTTTTCCAATTCTACTTTAAACATCGCGTTAGGCAAAGTCTCAGTGACTGTTCCTTCGATTTCAATTACATCGTCTTTCGCCATCGACCCAGTCTCCCTTCTGTATACAAATCAGGTTCTCATCTAAAACAGTATTTGCTGATAGAATACTTTTATATATTCATTCACCAGGATTGCATGAGTGACATTCTTAAGACGTTGTCCGAGTCCCAATCCTGCTGATGCAGGACGGGGGTAATCCGGTTAACCAGCCACCTCATGTATCCTCGACTGCCCGGACTGCCATGGATGAGTTCCAAACCCGCTACACAGATGCTTCCACGAAACCCATTATACTATTTCCGGTACCGAATTGCACGGTTCAGAACGGGTCTGGAGTAACCAGTACCAGAACTAGATAATCAGGAATATTGTGCTTTTGCAGCTCTCGAAAATTTATATCTCCGGTGCTCCTTAAAGCCACATGGAGGCCACTCACTGCGCCCGGCGCCGGGGATTTAGCCTCGGTCGCCCTTTAGAAGAGCATCAATGTCAACAAATACTTGTTTAATGTCCTGTTGTCCATTTATGTTTGTCAGCACGTTTTTGCTTTCATAGAAATCAAGAAGCGGCTGTGTTTGTTGAATATTAACTTCTAAACGGTTAGTGACAGTTTCAGGCTTGTCATCGTCACGCTGATAGAGCTCCCCGCCATCCTTATCGCAAACGCCTTCGACTTGAGGCGGATTGAAAATGGTGTGGTAGGCAGTTCCACAGTCTCTGCAGATCCAGCGGCCTGTTAATCTTGCTACCAGTTCGTCTTGTTCAACTTGGATATTTACGACATGCTCGATTCTCCGGTCAAGATCGACCAAAAGAGATTCCAACGCTTCAGCTTGGGGGACCGTGCGCGGAAAACCATCCAATAGGAAGCCTTCTTTGCAGTCCTCTTTGCTCAGGCGCTCACGGACAATTCCGATAGTCACTTCGTCAGGCACAAGCGCGCCTTGATCCATGAACGATTTTGCTTTCAAGCCTAGCTCCGTTCCACCTTTGATGGCAGCACGAAACATATCACCTGTAGAAATATGAGGGATGTCGTACTTCTCAACAATTTTGTCAGCTTGAGTACCTTTACCGGCACCAGGTAACCCCATTAACACGATATTCATACGTTTTGCCCCCTCAGACAATTGGACAAGGAACGTTTTCACGTCCCAAGAATCCATTGATTATTTCATAAAGCCTTTATAATGACGTTTCACTAGTTGTGATTCCAATTGTTTCATTGTTTCAAGTGCTACCCCGACAACAATCAAAAGACTTGTTCCGCCAATTTGAGCAGCCTGAGGCAAGCCTGCAAGGTTGATGAAGAAAATTGGCATAATCGCAATGACTGCAAGGAAGATCGCACCGACAAATGTTAATCGATACAACACACTCGTCAAATAATCTTGTGTATTTTTACCCGGGCGGATCCCTGGAATATAAGCACCTTGTTTTTTCAAGTTATCAGACACGTTCTCAGGATTCACCTGAATGAAAGCGTAGAAATACGTGAATGCAATAATCAAAGCGACATAGATAGCCATGCCGATTGGTTGGCTGTAATCAAATGTATTTTGCACCGCTTCCGTAAACGCATTCTGTCCAAAGAAAGAAGCAATGGTTTGTGGCGTAATAATGAAAGCCACTGCGAAGATTACTGGGATAACTCCGGCCGCGTTAACTTTCAATGGTAAGTGAGTTTGCTGCCCGCTAGTTGTCTGGCCACGGCCAGCAACACGTTTAGCATACTGAATCGGAATTTTGCGCAGCGCTTGCTGAACATAAATGACCAAAACAGTAACAGCGATTACAGCTAATGCCAGCAATGCCATAATGGCAATGTTGATTGGAAGCTGGTCGCCTGCTCCCTGAATTAGCTGAGCATATAATTGGTTTAGAGCTCCTGGTATTGCAGCGACAATCCCTGCGAAGATGATAATCGAAATACCGTTCCCCACACCCTGTGCCGTAATCTGCTCACCAAGCCATAGTAAGAATGCAGTTCCCCCAGTAAGAACGATCGCGATTACAATATAAGTTGCAATCGTATCATTTTGGATTAGCGTACCGCCATACATTTGGTTGAAACCGTATGACATACCAATCGCCTGAATAAACGCAAGCACTATAGTGAAGTAGCGAGTGAATTGAGCAAGTTTCCGTCTTCCGACTTCTCCTTGTTTTGCCCACTCAGCAAATTTCGGAACAACGTCCATCTGCAAAAGTTGCACGATGATCGAAGCTGTAATGTAAGGCATGATCCCCATTGCTAAAATCGAGAAGTTAGCCAGGGCGCCTCCACCGAAAGTATTTAAGAAACCTATCAAACTCATTTGATCAGTTGCTTGCAAAACTGCTGCATCAACATTCGGCACCGGAACAAAAGTCCCGATACGGAAAATGATGAGCATCAGCAATGTAAAGATTATTTTATTTCGAATATCAGTCACGCGCATAAAATTTGAGATTGTCTGAAACATTAAACCACCTCGGTTTGTCCGCCGGCAGCTTCGATCGCTTCTTTAGCTGAGCCAGAAAACTTGTGGGCTTTAACTGTTAATTTCTTCTCCAAGCTACCGTTACCGAGAATTTTGATTCCCGATCTTTCGTTGCTCACGACACCTGATTCAATTAGCAATGCAGGTGTAACTTCTGTGCCTTCGTCGAAACGGTTCAATGTTTCAAGATTTACGACTGCATAATCCTTGCGGTTAATGTTCGTAAATCCGCGTTTCGGCAAACGACGGAACAATGGGTTTTGTCCACCCTCGAATCCAGGACGAACTCCTCCGCCTGAGCGTGAGTTTTGACCTTTTGTACCTTTACCTGCCGTTTTACCAGTACCTGAACCGATACCGCGTCCGACACGCTTTCTTGAGCTGCGTGAACCTTCTGCTGGTTTTAATTCATGGAGTTTCATGTGGTTGGCACCTCCTTTTATAGAAATCAGGGATTAAACTTCTTTGATAGTTACTAAGTGAGCGACTTTGTCAATCATACCGCGAACGGCTGCATTGTCTTGGTGCTCAACAGTTTGGTGCATTTTGCGCAATCCAAGGGATTGAACAGTTTTACGTTGTGACGGCTTAGAGCCAATCACAGATTTTGTGAGGGTAATTTCCAATTTAGTTGCCATGTGATTTTCCCTCCTATCCTAACAGTTCTTCAACTGATTTACCGCGAAGTTTTGCAACTTCATCAGCACTCTTCAATTGAGTCAAACCATTAATAGTAGCACGAACCATGTTGATTGGCGTGTTGGAACCCAGTGATTTAGACAGGATATCCTGTACTCCAGCTAGCTCTAGTACCGCACGGACAGGTCCGCCGGCAATAACACCAGTACCCGGAGAAGCAGGTTTGATAAGAATTTGGCCTGCACCAAAACGACCGATTACTAAGTGTGGAGTTGTACCTTTAACCATTGGCACTTCGACCAGGTTTTTCTTCGCATCTTCAATAGCTTTGCGGATAGCTTCTGGAACTTCTTGTGCTTTCCCAGTACCGAATCCTACTTTGCCATTTTTGTCGCCTACAACAACCAATGCGGAGAAACGGAAACGACGTCCACCTTTTACAACTTTCGCTACGCGGTTAATCGTAACTACGCGTTCTTCGAGTTCAAGTTTGTTTGGATCAATACGACGCATGAAATGTGTCCCTCCTTCTTTTTAAAATTGTAAACCATTTTCACGTGCTGCTTCTGCTAATGCTTTCACACGCCCATGATATAAATAACCACCGCGGTCAAAAACAACCGATTTCAAACCGTTTTCAGTAGCACGTTTTGCGATCGTTTCGCCGACTTTAGCTGCTGCTTCCACGTTGCCAGTTGAATCGCCTGTGAAATCTTTATCCATAGATGATGCACTTGCAAGTGTTACGCCATTTGTATCGTCGATCAATTGAGCGTAGATAAATTTATTCGAACGGAATACGTTTAAACGCGGGCGACTTGCTGTGCCTGTAATTTTTGAACGTACACGTGCATGACGTTTTTTACGAGATGCGTTTTTGTCGAGTTTCGTAATCACTGAGGTCACTCCTTTCATCCTGCCTAAGCAGCATTATTTACCTGTTTTACCTTCTTTGCGGCGAACTACTTCACCTTCGTAACGAATTCCTTTACCTTTATAAGGTTCTGGAGGACGCGTTTGGCGAATGTTTGAAGCAAGAGCTCCAACACGTTCTTTATCAATTCCCTTAACGATCACTTTCGTGTTGGCTGGAACTTCAACTGTAATTCCTTCTTCCGGTGTGAATTCAACCGGGTGAGAGTAGCCTACGTTAAGTACAAGTTTTTGTCCTTGCATTTGAGCACGGTACCCGACACCCACTAGTTCAAGCGTACGCTCGAATCCTGTGGAAACGCCAGTAACCATGTTCGCAAGCAATGCACGGCTAGTACCGTGGTTCGTGCGATGGTCTTTAGAATCAGAAGGACGTGATAATGTAAGCACGTTGTCTTCTTGTTCGATTTTGATGTCTTTGTTAAATGTGCGAGTCAACTCGCCTTTAGGTCCTTTGACAGTTACGAAGTTTTTGTCTCCAACTGTAATCGTAACGTCCGCAGGAACCTCGATTGGTTTTTTACCTACACGTGACATTTCTTTGCACCTCCATTCGTTTGTTGTCTATTACCAAACGTATGCTATGATTTCTCCGCCGATTTGTTTCGCGCGGGCTTCTTTATCAGTTACTAAACCTTGTGATGTCGATACTAAAGCGATCCCTAGACCGTTCAGCACGCGAGGCACCTCATTTGTTTTAGCGTAAACACGTAATCCTGGTTTTGAAATACGTTTCAGTCCAGTAATAACGCGTTCGTTGTTTGATCCGTATTTCAAGAAAATCCGGATCATGCCTTGCTTGTCATCTTCAACATATTCTACGTCGCGCACGAAACCTTCACGTTTAAGAATCTCAGCGATATCTTTTTTAACGTTAGAAGCTGGAAGCTCCAATTTTTCGTGACGAACCATATTCGCATTACGAATGCGTGTAAGCATATCTGCAATCGGATCTGTCATTGTCATTACTTTTACCTCCTTCCCAAATTAGGGGATTACCAGCTGGCTTTTTTAACGCCAGGAATTTGTCCCACATATGCAAGTTCACGGAAACAAATACGGCAAAGTTTAAATTTGCGTAATACTGAATGCGGACGTCCGCATCGTTCACAGCGCGTGTACTCTTGTACTTTGAACTTTGGTGTACGTTTCTGTTTTGCGATCATAGATTTTTTAGCCACGTTTACGCCTCCCTCACGTTTACTTTTGGAACGGCATTCCGAATTGTGTTAATAACTCACGAGCTTCTTCATCAGAGTTCGCAGTTGTTACAATTACGATGTCCATACCGCG
>DATHVY010000066.1:0-15780 GCA_035461045.1 Planococcus sp. (in: firmicutes) | reverse complement strand
TAGTTTTTACAATACTATTACACAAGAATGATGAACTATTTCTTGTAATTCTCTAGATAAAAGAACCCATTTGATTTAATAACTATATTCGTCCATTCAATCAAAAAAACCCACAGCAGATTGCCGTGGATTTTCTGCTTATACTTCTGGAGCCGGTTGTCCGATTGCCGCCCACTCTTCTTTTGCCGGTCCGTATAAACCGGGCACTTTCAATCCAGCCTGCCGCATCAGGACCGTCATTTGTCCCCGGTGATGAATTTGATGCGTAATGAGCGTAGTCAATACGGCCGATACGGTCCACATCTCTCCGTACATATCCCGCTCCTCCGCCAACGTCCGGTCCGACCATTGCTCCTGCATCGCCGCCACCATCGATTCGTTCGATTTCCGATAAGCCTCTGCAATGGCGTTGGCGGTCTTTGGCATGGGTGAACCGAACTCACTCGCTTCAAACTTCAATCCGGCATGGCCCATCATTTCGTCCAACGTTGTCGTTAAATGCCAGGCAAGACGGCCCAGCGTCCTGTGATCTGCAGTTACTTGCTGCTGAAGCGACTCATCGGTCAAGCCGTCCAAAATCTGCTGGGTCTTCGCCGCTTCCTCATGCCAAAACCGGAAAAAATCCGCTAATGAATTAAACATCCGATCCCTCCATTCATCTTCTTTATATTCATTCTGCTGAAACGCCGGTATTCCTGCAAAAAAAAAAGAATTCAAAAGCATGACGCTTTTGAATCCCCCTTTACTGAACTGCTGAATTGTCGGCCAGTTCCATCGTGAACTCCATTAACTCTCCATTGCGGTAAGCCTGGACCGTCATCGATTCACCGATTTCCTTTTCGTTATACAAGTGCTGGCGAAGCTCAATGATATCTCCGATCGGCTCGCCGTCCATTTCAACAATCACATCATATTGCTGCATGCCTGCCGTTCCTGCAGGGGAACCTTCAACCACTTCGTTGACCACCACGCCGGCTGTTACGTCTTCCGGCAGATTCAATGTTTCAGCTCGATACCTTTTTGGGACCTGGGCCAGTTCAAGCAGGGTGACGCCCATTGCCGGACGGACCATTTCCCCGGTTTCTTCAAGCGAGTGGATGACCGGAATGGCCGAATTGATCGGGATTGAAAAACCGATGCCTTCCACCGCCGAAGTGGCGATCTTCATCGAATTGATGCCGATGACCTGCCCCGCCAGATTGACGAGCGCTCCACCGCTGTTGCCCGGGTTGATTGCCGCATCTGTCTGCATGACTTCAGCTTGCCAGTCTTCCTGGCCATCCCCATTCAAGTCCACCGGAATCAGACGGTCGGTTCCCGATACTACACCTGTCGTGACAGAACCTGAAAAATCGAGACCCAACGGATTGCCGATCGCAATCACGGTCTCTCCTTGCTTCAACACATCCGAGTCACCGAATTGCGCGACTGTCTCAATGTCTGTGCCGTCCATTTCCAGCACCGCCAAGTCTGTCCAGATATCGCTGCCGACAATATTCGCTTCGACTTTTGTGCCATCGCTTAACGTGATTTCAATGCCGCTGGCTCCTTCGATCACATGGTGGTTCGTGACAATATAAGCTGTGCCGCCTTCATTTTTATAAATCACACCGGAACCGGTGCCGACGGATTGCCCTTGGGATTCCGACCAGAAATCAGAGGATGTCTGCAGGTTCGATACGCCCACAACCGCGTCCGCAGCCGCTTCCACAGCTTCTGTGACTTCCGTGGTAATTGAGACGGAAACGGATTCGGACTGCCTTTCAGCCGGTTCCATCACCGTGCCGGAAACCGTTTCCTGTGGGTTCTCCGGAATCAAACCCGGCGACCAGTAAAACAGCAGCCAGACCAGCAATGCACCGGCCGCGACGCCTCCCACTCCGGCAAAGAACAAACTGGTGCGATTGGGCGTCTGCCGCCCGTTGGGTGTCTGATTATAATACCCCATTCGGTTCATCCTCTCTTAAACGATCTCTTGCTTATATGTTAAGTTTAAGAATACCCACCCCCCAATGCAAGCTTAAGCACCGGAAAATGGGCATAGAAAAACCGGAAGCTGGTCCGCTTCCGGCTTTCTTTATTAAACCAGCACCAATTCAGTAGCTTTATTCGCATCCGTATCAAACAGATCGGTGTATTCACCGACAATGATCCCTTTTGACTGCAGGGTCTGTTCCACACTCATCCGCGCGAGTTCTTTCATGTTATTGTCTTTGCTCAAATGAGACAGGTAGATACGTGTCGGCTTTTCCGCCATCACTTCGCTCATCGCAACCGCTGCATCTTCGTTTGATACATGCCCCACATCACTTAAGATGCGTCGCTTGACGGACCATGGATAACGGCCCATCTGAAGCATGCCAACGTCGTGGTTGCTTTCAAATACATACGCATCAGCAGCCTGGATAATGCCTTTCATACGGTCGCTGACATAGCCCGTGTCGGTGATCAGTGCCAACTTGCGTCCATTCTCGTGGAACACGTAAAACATCGGATCTGCGGCGTCATGGGACACTGCAAACGACTGGATATCAAGTGACCCGAAGGTTTTGACTGAGTCCATATCAAAATGGAAGCGTTGTTCCGTGGCAATATTGCCCACCAGATGATCCATCGCGTTCCACGTTTT
The DNA here is from genome assembly GCA_035461045.1 of Planococcus sp. (in: firmicutes). Classification (GTDB taxonomy): domain Bacteria; phylum Bacillota; class Bacilli; order Bacillales_A; family Planococcaceae; genus Planococcus. The sequence continues at coordinate 13,151 of DATHVY010000066.1, read as the reverse complement.
TTGGTTGGCGTAAATCGGCACTTTATGTTTGCGTGCCACGATGCCGAGCCCTTTGATGTGATCACTGTGCTCGTGGGTCACCAGAATGCCGTCCAGGTCACTCATCTTTTTGCCGATTGAAGCGAATAGTTCTTCCATTTTCCGTCCGCTCAATCCCGCGTCGACCAAAAATGAATGCTGGTCATTTTCTATATAAATCGCGTTTCCGCTGCTGCCGCTTGCTAAAACACTAAAGCGCATGGTGCATTCTCCTTACTCTGCGTCCTCTGGTTGTTCCTGTTTCAATTCTATGACGCCGTCCTTCACTGCGTTGACAAAGTATTCCTCAGTCGTTCCATCATCCAGTGACGCCACAATGCGCCATGTCGGCAGAAACATTTTCCTGCCTTCGGAAATCTGGACAAAAACCGAGTAACCCAGCTCCGCCGATTCAACATGGGTGCCTGGCTGAAGGACCGTCCGCTGATACAACGTGTGAATAGCTTGTAAGGCCGGGATCATGTCCTGATCCAACTCCTGTGGCATTATATCATCAAACATGGACTGCTCATAGCGTGTGACTTCCTGCAGGTCATTCCAGTAAACGGTGAGCTTGGCATTTTCACTGTAATAAAGCGGCCGCTCGTTCACTTCCTGGAAAAACACCGCACGGCCTTGTCCGGGATCCACTTCCCAAAGCACATACTCTTCACCGTTCAATATATTGTCGGCAGCAAAGGCCTCCAAATCCATGTCGCCTTCTTCTGTGAGCGGCATCAACACCGGATCATTAAAGACAACGTTAAGAAACTCTCCATCGAGAATGTTCACTTGCAAGTTCTCGCCCGGGATTTCATCGTTCTCAAACTCCTTGACGGTTCCATGAACATACGGTTCCTGCCGATCGTTTTCAGGAAGCTCCGAGTAGGTGATACCATCGTCTTCAAGTTTTTGTTCGATGGGGCCTTCGCCCAGAACTGAAAATTTTTCGGCCTCTGAGGACCGTTCCAAATACATGGAATACAAAAACAAATTCAAAATAGCAAAGACGATGATGAAAATGCTTTTGGTTCTATTCCAATCCAAGAGTTTCGCCCCCCAGCGCATCCCTGGACAACCGGATCCAGACACCGTTGTATTTGTAATACCAGGCCGGCTGCAGAACCATCAGGCTATCCGGCTGCTCTTCGTCGCGTGACAATTCGTATCCCATCAGCACCTCTGTTACAGAAGACAAATCCACATCGTCCAGATTCGTCACCGCTTCGAGCGCCTCGGTTCCGGAAGTGAATGTTTCGTTCGTTGTACTGACCAATGTCTCCAATTCGTAATACGGTCGGATATAGCGGAAAATCTGTTCCGATCCTGCATCCGCTCCCCATCTCAATTCCAGTTTGGAACTCATGGTGCTGAATACGGGTTTGTTGTTCAAAACCAACCGGTACTCGATTTGCTGGATGATCGGATTCATTCCAAAATACCGGTATTCATCGGTCCAGCCTCCGTGTTCATTGATGAAGTCCAGTGTGCTTTCCACCAACTCTGATGGAACTCCCGGATCTGAAGTTTCAGCCCGTGGCTGCACATAACTGATGCTTTTCGTGCTGTTTTCCACCCTCATGATGGCCGAGGTGTCATCGGTGTATTCTTCCGTCGGCAAGTCACCCGTTGACTGGACCACGTTGGCCGGATCGTTGAACAGACCGTTGACGAATCTTCTCGGAGTAATTTCTTCCAACAGATACGTAAAAGAGGTCTCTTCTGTAGCTTCGGCGGAGACATATACCGGCAATTCCCCAATTGCTTCATTTGTGGTATATGGTTCAAAGTCGAAAGCTTGTTCCACTATCTCATTTTGAAAAGCGTCCATTTCACGCCCGATCACTTCCCCTTGATGAATCCGGCCGGTAAGGGAATTGATGAAGTAAAGGTTAAAGTAATTGTTGTCATTCACTTCCCAATCGATCACCACTCGGTCGAAAGTGGCCTCGGGAATGGAATTATCCGTTATGTTCATCAACGTATTAAAAACAGGGAAAGGAACATTTCCAGGGTAATAAATGACGGTCCGGTTCGTATCGTGCATGTACTGTGTCATTACGTCAGTCGACGTTTCATCCGAAATTTGGTTGATTTGTTGAATCTCCCAACCTTCCATCATTGCCAACAGCGAGTCCATTTGTTCCTGGTCGACCGTTCCGGTCACCAGATCACTGAAATGATAAACCGCTTTGATTGGCTTAATGATGTCCTCGGTGGATTTACTCTCGCCGATTGAGGCGTCGACGGCGGGCGCCGGCTCAATCTGCTCAAAATTCGGCGTATACGTCCAGATGGTGAACGTCAAACCCATACTGAGCAAGATCAGCAGGAACAGGGCAATTGTTTTGAATTGTTCAACGTGTTTCATTCCCACTCACCTCCATCATCCGGTTCAAAAGGCAATGTGAAGAAAATCGTCGTCCCCTGTCCATACTTGCTTTCTGCCCAAATGGCACCGCCATGCGCTGTGATCATCTCTTTGGAGATGGCCAGCCCAAGTCCTGTGCCACCCATTTCTCGTGAACGTGCACGGTCAACCCGGTAGAAACGGTCGAAGATGCGGTCCACATTCTCTTTTGGTATGCCCATTCCCTGATCGCTGATCCGGATCAGCAGAAATCCTTCTTCGACAGCCGCTTTAAAGCTGACTTTGCCGCCTTCAGGAGAGTACTTAAGGGCATTGGAAATGATATTATCAATCACTTGCGTCATTTTATCGGGATCGATTTCCACAAAATGAGGCTCATCCGGCAATTGCCGTTCAAATCGAACATTCTGGGATTTCGACATTTCAAACCGGTCGATGATTCGATTGAAGAATACATTGAACTCGACCATTTCTTTGTTCAGTTCCGTTTCGCGGGAATCCATCTTGGATAATCTCAGCAAGTCGTTGACGAGACGGATCATCCGCTCAGTCTCCGTCTGCGTGACATTCAGGAAATTCGGTGCAAGTTCCGGGTCTGTCCAGGCGCCATCGGCCAAAGCTTCCAAATAGCTTCTCATTGTAGTCAGTGGAGTCCGCAGCTCATGCGAAACATTCGCTACGAATTCCCTGCGCTCCATGTCGATTTTCTCCTGCTCGGTATTGTCATGCAGGACCGCGATCAAGCCGTTGACGAACCCGGTTTCCTTTTGGATCACCGAGAAGTTCGTCCGCAGCAGCGCGCTTCTTTCGTAATTGCCGACATCGAGCGTGATGGCTTCTTTCATATCGATCAGATCTTCAAACGTATACTCGCTTTCAAGCCCCAACACATTCGTTACGGGACGGTTGATCACTTGTTCATGCGAAATATCCAGCAACTTCAACGCCGGCTCATTGATCAAGATGACCCGCCCTCTTCTGTCAGTCGATAAAACCCCATCGGTCATATTCGACAGGACCGATGCCAGTTTTCTTCTTTCACTTTCAGTGGATTGCTGGGATTCCTGGAGCCTGTTGGTCAAATGGTTGAAAGATTTTGCGAGTTGGCCGATTTCATCGTCGCCATAGACCCGTACTTTCCGCGAAAAGTTTCCTTTCGCCATTGCCTGAGCCTGCCTTCTCATGTCCGAGATCGGCTTGGCGATCGTTTGCGCAACCAGGATTCCCAAAATGGCAGTAATCAGCAGCGACAGAGCTGTTCCCCCTGCCAAAATTGCATTGATTTCCTCCATTTGATCGTATACGTTTTCCACTTCGGCCTCTGAATAGATGATGCCCAGCATTTCCCCGTCTGCAGCGACAATTGGCTGCGCTCTGACCCATACGCGGTCAAATTGGTTATTTACATAGTTCTGCTCTAGAATTTCTTCAGTACCGATGGACTGCCTGATGATGTCCTGTGTGGACCGCTGGCCAACAAGCGACTGGTTCGCAATCGCCGATGAGGCCAAGATGCGGAAACGTGAATCCACTATTCGGATTTCGTTGATATCACTTTCTCCGGATTGAAAACCGTACAATACATTCCGTAAACTTTGCTGAAGCGTCGGATCCTCTTCGGCCCGTTCGCGTGTCATTTCTTCCCGAACACTGAATTCCACAATGTTCATGCGGTCCTCAATGGAACTCTCAAAGTTTGTAATGAGCGTTTCCTCAAGTTTTTGGGCGAAATAGATGCCGATGATCTGCATCGCCAAAAGAATCAGCAGGATATAGATCAACACAATCTTAACGTGTATCGATTTGAAAAATGTAACTTTCTGCATTCAACCTACTCCTGTTCAGGATTTCGCAAGTAGTAACCCACCCCGCGGCGCGTCACGATCCAAGCCGGATGGCTCGGGTTGTCTTCGATCTTCTCCCGCAATCTGCGGATGGTCACGTCAACAGTGCGGACATCTCCAAAGTAATCATAGCCCCAGACAGTCTGCAGCAAATGTTCACGGGTCATCACTTGCCCGATGTGTTTTCCAAGGTAATGCAGCAATTCAAATTCACGGTGAGTCAATTCGATGGTTTCATCCCGCTTTTGAACAAGGTAAGCGTCCGGCTGAATCGTCAGCAGTCCGATTTGGATATCGTTTGAGTTTGGACCTTCTTCTTCCGGTGGCGCAACGTTCTGGCGGCGAAGATTCGCTTTTACACGCGCGATCAATTCACGCGTCGAAAACGGCTTGGTGACATAATCATCCGCTCCCAGTTCAAGGCCCAGGACTTTATCGATCTCTGAATCCTTCGCTGTCAGCATGATGATCGGGAAATCGAATTTCTTGCGCACTTCGCGGCAAACTTCCATGCCGTCGCGGTTCGGCAGCATGATATCCAGCAACATCAAATCCGGTTGGATTTCGCTCGCTATTTTAATCGCTTCATCTCCGTCATAGGCACAAACAACGTTAAATCCCTCTTTTTTCAGGTTGAACTGAAGAATATCTGCAATTGGCTTTTCGTCATCGACAACCAAAATTGTTTTACTCATATATTTCTCCCCTTTTCCTCTATCTCACTACTGTAAATTGACAATTTCGCATTCTTTTCTTTCTATACTTTATCACTGTTTGCGCAGTTTCGCACCTCTTCGTCCTTTCGTTCTATTTCCCGGGAAATAATTCACATCACAAAAAGAAACGGCCCACATCAGGCCGCTCACAAATGATTTCAATCGAGGTATTTCATTGGATTTTTCGTTTTGCCATCGTGCAATATTTCAAAATGCAGATGGATGCCTGTGGAACGTCCCGTCGTTCCCATTATGCCTATTTTCGATCCTTGAAGAACTTTGTCCCCAGCCGACACATTCACCGAGGCCAAATGTGCATATATTGTTTCGTAGCCGTTTCCATGATCCACAATGACCCGGTTTCCGAACGTACCGGCAAAGCCGGCTGCTTTTACGATTCCATGGTCTGATGTGAAAATGTCCAGGCTTTCCGGCTGGGCAATGTCGATTCCATTATGCATTCTGCCCCAGCGCGGCCCCGGCTCGCTTGATACATATCCTCCGTCGGCCGGCCAGACAAATTTTCCGCTTCCTTCAGATGGAATTTCCTTTGTGCCGATCAATGTTACTTGTTCTATCGGCTCCACGATGATGTTCTCCTGCCGCAACACCTTACCCTGCCGCTGGCCATTTTCATCCTGAAGTTCAAATTTCAGCTCTTTCCGTCCTTCAGCACCTTTTTGAGCCACTTCCGACTCGCCGATGTACATTGACTCGTCAGGTTTCTCGACTTTTTCATAAGAAACGGAAGCTTGCTCCACTTTCTCTTTTTTCACCAGCACATTCACCTCTTCGACTTCCAGCAGATGGCTGACTGCCTCTTCGACCGTCATGACTTCAGCAGGATCCACCTGTTTCGTGACTCCCGAAATTCGCTCTGCAAAATTCAAGTCCGAAATCCGGATTTCCCCTTCTTCCAGCTCCGGAAGGGATGGCCTGGAACGTTCGTAAGCTTCCCATTCCTCAAGTTCCGCCAGAGGGACTGAGGCCAACTTGAGGCGGCGGACCGCTTCGTCATAATCTTCGCGATCCTTTAAATAAACAGCGGCTTCTCCATCGACCGACAGCTCGAAAGAATCGGCTTTGATGGCCAGCTCGCTTTGCAGACGCTCCAATATTTCTTCTTCTCTTTCTACGGCCGGTTCATAGACCTGCTCCGGTATGAGAGATAATTCCTCGCTTGCCTGTAATTGGAGCGAATCAAATTCAACGCTTAAGTCTTTCACTTTTTCTTCGATAAGAGCTTCCACGGCGTATTCGCTTGAAACAGCGCCGATGTATTGTTGCTTGTTATATATATGAAAAATGGTTTCAAGGTCATTTTCGTCCGTGTCATCGGCAGATGCAGACCCGGTAGACAAACTCGACACCAATAAAACCATCACTGCCACTACTTTAAAACTTACTGTATTCAGCTTCTTCCATAATGGAAGAGTTGATTGTTCATTTTTCAAAACTTTAACTCCTTTCGTGCTTTTATCATAAAAAATTGATATTTAGACAAACCTCTCCCACTCTACCACATCTTCTAATGCATTTGAACCAACACGCTTTCGCAACTGATTCTATTGGAAAGAAGTGACCCGGGTTACAAAATGCAAAAAAACCATGAACCAATGGTTCACAGCAATTTTTGATTTCTATAAAAAAGAAACTGAAACGAAGACCGTTTCAGTTTCTTAAATTTATTTATTCAGCTGGATTATCTCCAAACGCTCGTGACAATATTCGTCTGGTTGCGGTCAGGTCCGACTGAGAAAATCGAAATCTGGACGCCTGTCAATTGCGCAATGCGCTCCAAGTAATGGCGTGCATTGGCTGGAAGCTCATCAAGCGATTTACATCCCGTCACATCTTCCGGCCAGCCCGGCAGTTCTTCGTACACAGGCTCGCAATCTGCCAACATGCGCAGGTTTGCCGGATACTCCGTGATCAGCTCGCCTTGATAGCGGTAAGCCGTACAAATTTTCACCGTGTCCAGCCCTGACAATACGTCAATCGAGTTGACCGTTAAATCGGTCAAGCCGCTGACACGTCTTGCGTGGCGAACCACGACACTGTCGAACCAGCCGATGCGGCGTGGACGACCTGTTGTCGTACCATATTCCTTGCCGACTCTGCGGATCTCGTCCCCGATGTCATCAAACAATTCCGTAGGGAAAGGTCCGTCACCGACTCGGGAAGTGTAGGCTTTGCAGACGCCGATAACATGATTGATCGTTGTCGGTCCAACACCCGCTCCAATTGTAACGCCACCCGCTACCGGATTGGAAGAAGTTACGTACGGATAAGTCCCTTGATCGATATCGAGCATAACCCCTTGAGCGCCTTCAAACAGCACTCGGCGGCCTGCGTCAATCGCATCGTTCAACACTTTTGAGGTATCTGTCACGTATTTCGCAATTTCCTGTCCGTATGCGAAATATTCTTCCATGATGCCTTCCACTGTAAAGCCTTCCGTTTCGTAAAACTTTTCGAAAAGACGGTTTTTTTCTGTCAGGTTCATGCGAAGTTTCTCTTCGAATACTTCGTGATCCAGAAGATCCGCCATGCGGATGCCGACACGCGCCGCTTTGTCCATATAAGCAGGTCCGATGCCTTTGCCTGTAGTACCGATCTTGTTCGCTCCACGGCGTGCTTCTTCCACTTCGTCCTGCTTGATGTGGTAAGGCAATAGCACGTGCGCACGGTTCGAGATGCGCAAGTTCTCTGTCGTCACTCCGCGCTCGTGAAGGCCCTTCAGCTCTTTCACTAAGGCTTTCGGGTCCACAACCATGCCGTTTCCGATAACCGAAATCTTGTCTTTATAGAAAATCCCTGATGGAATCAAATGCAATTTATAAGTTTCACCGCCGAAAATGATGGTGTGTCCAGCGTTGTTTCCGCCTTGGTAACGCGCAATCACTTCTGCGTGTTCCGATAGAAAATCCGTAATCTTACCTTTTCCTTCGTCTCCCCATTGCGTTCCTACTACTACGACTGATGTCATCCTCCGCACCTCCGTTAGGCTCTTTGCCCTGTTTCAAACAGTGTTTATTGTATCAATGAAACGGTTCTTCGTCAATCCCAAATCAAATAAAACACGAACATATTAATGTATCACTACATTTAATGTTCGTGTTTAAAAGTCTCCTCCGGATTCGTGCTGGCTCCAGTCTATGGTGACGAATTTATTATATTCTTTCACAAAAGCCAGTTTCACCGTACCGGTCGGGCCGTTACGCTGTTTGGCAATGATGATTTCAATCATGTTCTGGTCTTCGGTTTCTTTGTCATAATAATCTTCCCGGTACAGGAACGATACAATATCGGCATCCTGCTCAATACTCCCGGATTCACGAAGATCCGACATCATTGGCCGTTTGTCCTGGCGCTGCTCCACTCCACGTGACAGCTGAGAAAGGGCGATGACCGGAACTTCCAGCTCACGGGCAAGGCCTTTTAAAGAACGGGAAATATCCGATACTTCCTGTTGGCGGTTTTCACCGGACTTGCCGGCTCCTGCGATCAACTGAAGATAATCGATCATGATCATGCCAAGGCCATATTCCTGTTTCAAACGACGGCATTTTGCGCGGATATCAGGGACTCGTATTCCCGGCGTATCATCGATGAAAATACCGGCATTGGACAAACTGCCCATCGCCATCGTCAGTTTACGCCAGTCTTCATTCTGCAAGGCTCCAGTACGCAGCACTTGTGCATCGATATTGCCCTCTGCACATAACATACGCATGACGAGCTGTTCTGCGCCCATCTCCAGGCTGAAGATGGCGACATTCTCGTCCGTCTTCGTTGCAACATTTTGCGCCACGTTCAACGCAAAAGCGGTCTTACCGACTGAAGGCCGTGCAGCGACGATGATAAGGTCGTTGCGCTGAAACCCTGCCGTTATCTTATCGAGGTCGCGGAAGCCCGTAGGAATGCCTGTGACGTCTCCTTTGCGGGTATGGAGCAACTCGATGTTGTCGTAGGTCTTCACCAGCACGTCTTTGATGTGTGTGAAGTCGCCGGCATTTTTGCGGCTCGACACTTCCATCATTTTCTTTTCCGCTTCCGACAGCAGTGCTTCCACTTCGTCTTCACGGGTAAAGCCGTCTTCTACAATTGAGGTCGCTACACGGATCAACCTGCGCAGCAACGCTTTCTCTTCCACGATATGCGCATAATGCCCAACATTGGCTGCGGTCGGTACTGCGTTGGCGATTTCGGTCAGATAGGATAATCCGCCGACATCCTCCAGCTCTTTTTTCACTGAGAGTTCTTCTGTAACCGTTACGACGTCAATCGCTTTGCCCCGGTCCGACAGATTCAGCATCGTTTCGAAAATCCGTTGATGGGCAATCCGGTAGAAATCTTCCGGATTGACGATTTCAGCCACAGTAATCAATGCCTGTGGTTCTAAAAATATTGCACCAATGACTGACTGTTCTGCTTCCTGGTTATGCGGGGGGACGCGATCTATAGTGTCATTCATTGGATCGTCTCCTACGCTTCTTCTGTGACATGAACTTTAAGCGTAGCCGTGACTTCCTGATGCAATTTGACCGGAATGTCCGTATACCCTAAAGAGCGGATGGCATCATCCAGTTCCATTTTGCGCTTATCCAGTTTGATGCCGTGGGTTTTTTCGAGTTCTTTTGCGACTTGCTTTGTTGTGATCGAACCGAAAATGCGTCCGCCTTCACCGGATTTCGCCGTGAGTTCAATCTTCAAGCTTTCCAGCTTTTCTTTTAAATCTTTTGCTTCCTGAACTTCCTGTTCAGCTTCTTTTTGCTCTTTTTTCTTTTGGCCGGCCAGTTTGCTGATGGCCGCCTGGTCCGCTTCGATCGCCAGGTTGTTTTTCAATAGGAAGTTGTGCGCGTAGCCATCAGCCACGTTTTTGATTTCCCCTTTTTTGCCTCTGCCTTTAACGTCTTTCAAAAATATCACTTTCATTCGTTTGGACCTCCCTCATAATGTTCATGCAATGCATTTTTTAACTGTTCGATCGCTTCATCCATTGTGGCGTCCTTTATCTGGGTGGCCGCATTCGTTAAGTGGCCGCCGCCTCCAAGGTTTTCCATGATCAATTGTACGTTCACTTCGCCAAGCGACCTGGCGCTGATGCCAATGCCGCCTTCCACTCTTTCAGCGATGACAAAAGAAGCGTTAACGTCTTTCATCGTAAGCAGAATATCGGCAGTCTGGGCAATCAGCACGGGACTGTAGACTCTTCCCCGTTCGCCTTTGGCAATCGCGATGCCATTATAAACCAGCTCCACGGTTTCAACAATCTTGGCGCGCTCGATATACGTTTCCATGTCTTCTTTTAACAACCGCTGCACCAATACTGTATCCGCACCGTTCGCGCGCAGATAGGAAGCCGCCTCAAACGTGCGGGCACCGGTTCTCAGGGTGAAGCTTTTCGTATCGACGATGATGCCCGCAAGCATTGCGGTCGCTTCAAGCATCGACAGCTTCTCGTGTTTCGGCTGGTATTCAATCAGTTCCGTCACCAATTCAGCGGTTGAAGATGCGTAAGGCTCCATATAGACCAGCATCGTATTGGTGATAAATTCTTCGCCTCTGCGGTGGTGGTCGATCAAGACCACACGCTCCATGCGTTGAAGCAGACGTTCATCGATGACCATCGACGGCTTGTGGGTATCCACAATGACCAGCAAGGAATTTTCCGTCATGTCGGCCACCGCTTCTTCCGGTGTGATAAATTGTTCAAACAGGTTGGAATCTCCTTCGATTTCTTCCATCAGTCGCATGACACTCCGGTCATATTCATTGAAATCGATGACGATACGCCCTTTGACTTTGTTCATCGCCGCCATTTTGGCAACGCCGACAGCCGCTCCGATGGAATCCATATCCGGCATTTTGTGGCCCATGACAAAGACCTGGTCACTTTCCTGGATCAAATCCCGCAGTGCGTGGGAAATGACCCTTGCCCGGACGCGTGTCCGTTTTTCAACCGGATTGGTCTTGCCTCCGTAGAATTTCACTTTTCCGCTCGGGTGCTTAATCGCCACTTGGTCGCCGCCACGCCCCAGCACAAGATCCAGTCCGGATTGCGCCATGCTGCCAAGTTCCACCAATGAAGCAGACCCTGCACCGACCCCGATGCTTAAGGTCAATGCCAAATTATCTTTAGCCGTAACCTCGCGGATATCATCCAGAATCGCGAACTTCGACTTTTCCAGCTCTTTTAAAATGGATTCATTAAAAACCGCCATAAAACGGTCGGTTCCGATCCGTTTGACGAAAATGCCGTAATGCGCTCCCCAGTCGTTGACAAGGGACGTTACCAGGCTGTTCAGATTGCTCCGTGTCTGATCGTCCATCCCTTGTGCCAGTTCATCGTAGTTGTCGATGAACAGAATGCCGATAACCGTCCGATCCGCGTAATACAAATTCTCGATTTCCAGTTGTTCGGTAATATCGAACAAATACAGAAGGCGGTCATCCGCTTTATAATGAGCCCGGTATTTGCGGGTTCCCATTGTAACGGTCATGTCTTTCAGTTCCGGAGATTTCATCAGCGTATGAAATTCATCCGACAAGGAAAAAAGGGATTCTCCGATCAATGTATCAAACTCCAAAGCTGAAGAAATGAACGGATTTGCCCATTCGATATTGTACAGATCATTGATCAGCAAAATTCCGATCGGCATTTCCAATAATGCTTCTTCCCCCACTTTTTTCATCCGGTAGGACAAAGTTTCGATATGCTTCTCCGTGGCGTCGTACACTCTCTTTTCAGTGATCCACGCATAGGCGAGAGCCAAACCGAAAAGCAGGAGGAATATGCCCGCGGTCCACTCCGACCAAAAAGCGATCAGAACGGTGGCTAACACGCCCAATAAAAGAAGCGCTAATAGCGGATAACGCATTTTCCTTTTCCTAAAAAAAGCCGACATCTATTTTCAGCTCCTTATTTTCCTCTGGACTCATGAGCCCGTTTTATCCATCCCCTTAGGTCGAACCCTAAGTCGACAATACCGACAATGCTCGTGAAAGCCTGCAGTGGAAACGACAGGATCGTAACCAGGACGGTGACCCATTTCGGCCAGCCTTCCAAATGGATATAAAAATGGTAAAAAGAAACCCCTTGAAGAAACAACAGCACTTGAAGCAATACATATGCATTCATGAAAACCATGTACATCATGGTTCCTTGCTGCAGGTCAGATAATAATGATACCAACAATACGATTAAATAATACCATAGTACACTCCTCGGCAGCCGCATTTCGCGGAATGGCGGAAATTTCGGTACTTCCAGCCCTAGCCGTTTCAAAATCGGAAGGTGCAGCAGCAACATCAGCCAGGCAACCAAAAAGACCACCAGGATCAACCACGTAGGCATCAAGGTCTCAAGGGAGAAAACCATCTGGGCGGCGGCTTCTTCGTAATCTTCCGGAGCTGTTCCGAGCCGTTCGGCCAAAGCACCTGCCTGCGCATAGGATTCCTCGGCGAGTGTCGTAAATTCTTCCAACACATTAATGCCAAAAAAGGCGATCATCGCCAAGTATTGAACCATCAGCGACAGCAGAACCGCCAAGCTCGAACCCATGAACATGAACAATTTGCTCTTCTTATAGTAAATCGACAGGCCGATGACCAATCCGAGTGGTAAGTGGATTAAGGTCAGCGGCAAAGACAGCAGGCCTCCAATGAGGACCGAGAGAATCAAACAGACTGCCGTAAAAAGCGCAGAGGCTTTCCAATTAAACTTAGCGCTGTACCAGGCGACCGGCAACGCGAGAAATAGGCTTGTCACTATATTCAAAAGAGGCACATAAACCGAGATGGCCAGCAGGACCGTAAAAACCGCCGCCATCAGGGCACCATTCGTAAGTTGTCTTGTTTGTTGATTTTGCATCGAAGTCTATTTCCCCTTCTATCGGGTTTTTTCATCCTTGTAATTGTAACACGATTAGGGAGACTGGACAAAAATCGATGGCTTTGCCGGAATCAGAGAAATGTTCACAGGGCCTATTTTATTCCAATAAAAAAAAGACCGGTTTCCCGGCCTTTCATCAAGCTTTCGCTTTTCGGTATTATCTCTCTTCCGCAACAAACGGAATAAGTGCCATGATACGTGAGCGTTTAATTGCAATTGTCAGCTTGCGCTGCCATTTTGCACTTGTGCCTGTAACACGACGTGGCAAGATTTTTCCTCGTTCAGAAATGAATTTCTTCAACAAG
>DATHVY010000065.1:0-3832 GCA_035461045.1 Planococcus sp. (in: firmicutes) | reverse complement strand
TAAATACACCCGTTCAAAATTGCGTAAAGCGTTGCCTGAACAATTTGTCTACATAATTGAAGAGATGCTGTATAAGACAGATGAATTCAAAAACAAAAAAGACTATTATGCGAAGATGTTCGAACAACTGATCGCGCTTGGACAGGCAGATAAAATGATCATCGGCCTAGCGTATACCACTCAACGCCTCGTTGTGGATCATCTTCACGTGGTCGGGGATATTTATGACCGCGGCCCGGATCCACATAAAATCGTTGATACGCTCATTGATTATCACTCTGTTGATATCCAGTGGGGCAACCATGATGCACTATGGATTGGCGCTTTTGCGGGTTCAAAAGTATGTTTGGCGAATATTATTCGGATATGTGCGCGTTACGATAACCTGGACATCATCGAAGACGTCTATGGCATTAACCTGAGGCCGTTGCTGAACCTGGCCGAAAAATACTACGACGACAATGTGGTCTTCAGGCCAAAGAGAATTTCAAATGTAAAATCAAGCGAGCAGGAACAGCTGCAAATTACGAAAATTCATCAAGCGATTTCCATCATCCAGTTTAAGCTTGAAAGCCCGATCATCAAGAGGCGTCCTTGCTTTAAGATGGAAGATCGGCTGTTGCTTGAGAAAATAGACTTTGATCGAAATGAAATTACATTGAATGGCATCACGTATCCGCTCGAAAACACTTGCTTTGCGACGATCAACCCGGATAAGCCGGATGAACTGCTGGAAGAGGAAAGGCAAGTCATGGACAAATTGTTGCTTTCAATCCAGCATTCAGAGAAATTGGCCAGACATATGAGTTTTCTTATGAAAAAAGGCAGCTTATATTTGCAGTATAATGGGAATCTGTTGATCCATGGCTGCATCCCGTTGGATGATAACGGCGATATGAAGACAATGGAAATTGAAGGAAAGACCTATGCGGGACGCGAGTTACTGGATGTTTTTGAAAAATATCTCCGGTATGCTTTCGCCCACTTCGAAGAAACGGATGATTTTGCGACCGACATGGTCTGGTATTTATGGACTGGAGAAAATTCCTCCCTGTTTGGAAAAAGGGAAATGACTACATTCGAGCGCTATTTTATCAAAGACAAGGCTGCTCATAAGGAACGAAAAAATCCTTATTACCATTTGCGTGAAGATGAAGAGATGTGCCGCAAAATGCTGGAGGAATTTGACCTGAATCCTGATTTTGGCCGCATCATTAATGGACACACGCCAGTGAAGGAAATTGATGGAGAAAATCCGATCAAAGCGAATGGCAAGATGCTCGTCATCGATGGGGGGTTCTCCAAAGCTTATCAATCCACAACCGGAATTGCGGGATACACGCTGTTGTATAATTCCTATGGGATGCAACTGGTTGCACACCAACTGTTTAATTCCAAAGAAGAGGTTTTGATTAGTGGAACCGATGTATTGTCTGTAAAAAGGTTAGTGGATGAAGAACTTAAGCGGAAAAAAGTGAAAGAAACAAATATAGGGGAAGGGTTATTGCAGGAAATTATCAATTTGAACAGTTTAAGAAGACATCGTTATCAGAAGTAGCCATCTTCTCCTCAAAGAAACAGCCACCCACGAAACGTGGGTGGCTGTTTTTAAATGTCTGTTGGACAAGGGTAAACTATTCGGTTTCATTAGAACCGGTCTTTGTTGTCCCGGTCAGTAAGTCCGCTCTTGTTGTTGACATTTTCATCGATATCCGCTTCTTCGCGGCGTACGGTTTCACTGACGTGCTTCGTATCTTTGACTTTCTTTTTGCCGACGACGATTTCTTCCCCGACCACTTCTTTTTTCGAGACATCGACGCGCTCCTCGGAGACCGGGATGCGGATGTTGTCGCCATCCTGGTAGGCGTCCTTGCCGGACAACCCGCCGCCTTTGGTCGTGTCTGTTTCTTCATTGACCGGACGGCGTTCGATATAGACTTCTTCTCGTTCTACTGGAACTTCAATGCTTTGTTCTTCCTCGACGACATGCTTGCCAACGTTGACTTCCCCGGTCTGGACGCGTTCCTTGTCCACGTTGAGGCGCTCTTCGTGCAAGCGGATGCTTTCTTCGTCCGTGCCGGACGTGCGGTCTGCCGAAGTGTTGCGGGTGTGCTCCGTGCCTGCAGTCGTTTGGTCATTGAAAGTACTGCCATAGTCGCTATCAACATATAATAAAATTTTCCCGTTTTTAAGTTGCTGATGGTACTGGTCTGATTCGCTTTCGCTCAGGTTCATGCGATCGAATGCACCTTTTGTAGAATCTTCACCTGTGAACAGTGATTTAAACTTATCAGCCCAATCCCCGTTGCCATCTCCAGTGCTTTGGGAATCCACATTCACATCTGTTTGTCCCTGCACCATGGATAACTGGTCATCATTATCCGCGATCACGTACATATCATCTTCCCGGTAACCCTGTGTTTTCAATTCGCTGATTTTACTCAACACTTCCGCTTGGACATCAAATACTTCGATAAATTTATCGTTTTTATTAGCCATTTTTGAATTCCTCCTAAAAGATTGATTAAAATGTTAAATTGAAGCTAGTTGTAATGTACCCGGCACTCTTAGATGTAAACCCAAGGAACAAAAGTGTAATATGTGAAATATAACAAAGAGGCAGATAAATTAAAGTATTGACAGAATAATGAAACTATTAAAGTGTGTAAACGTCTATAAATTAAATGCAAAAGTGGTTTGTGGACAGTTGAATTAGGAAATATACTATTTGGCTGTAAAAAATAGATATAAAAGCCTGTGCTGGGGAAAGGATCAGAGAGATGTTAATCCGATATAAAAAAGCATACGAAAAAATCGCGATGGGGATGCTGAGTTTTATGCCCCAGGAGCACAACTTGAAACAGCTGCAGCAAACGATGAGTTTGTATAACGGCAATACAGGTTGGCAATTGTTTATGATGAAAAAAGAGAATACGTTTATCGGCTTGATCGGGGCGGAGATATTTGAAAATCATTATATAATTCGTCATTTGTCCGTTGTTCCTTCTTACCGGGGAGAAGGAGTTGCTCGCAATATGATTGAAAACTTGGAGAGTTTGATGAAAGGCCGTGAAATGAGGGCAACTTCTGAAACATACGAATTTCTCAGCAATTTTATCCAGAAAGAACTGAAGATAGAAATGAAAAATACTGCTTCTTAATAGCACGGAATTATGAGAAACCCCATGAAAGGGCAATTCATGGGGTTTTTTGCGTTTCTTATCCATGGTGCAAGCTCATTTTCATAAAAAAACATCACCGATTAAAGAATCGGTGATGCAAGCTTTCTGTCATTACTCAACAACTTCTAAGGTCTCAACCATATCTGTGCCGGTGACATTTCGGGTGGTGAAGACGATGGAATCTCCTTCTTCAACCGAATCGAAATCACCGGTGGCACCTTCAACGATCGGATATTTAATCTCATCTCCGCCATATTCGATAACGACCGCTGTGTCGTCGTCTTCATATCCGCGGAAAACCCCTTCGATTTCCTCATTTGTTTCGATACCTTCGGCCTCATCAGCTTCTCTTTCCTGCACCATTTGGTATTCAGGCGAATCTCCACAGGCGGCCAAAGACATGGCCAGGAGTGCACTTGATGTCAAGGCAGTCAGCTTTTTCATTGGACAGCTCCTCCTTTCATTTAGATGGCTTTTGGGCTGGGATGCAAGTTCCATGATTAGAGAAGTTTGTAAGCTGGAACAATTAACGCTTTATTCATATATTAACCCACTTGAACCGGTTCTAAACTAAGGATTTGCCAGTAGCAGCCTAGACCTTCTTCGTTCCGCTCTCGAGATCGGTCACAAGTTCGTCTGCAAACTCCGGT
>DATHVY010000064.1:0-4613 GCA_035461045.1 Planococcus sp. (in: firmicutes) | reverse complement strand
ATCTGATCGGACGCCCTTGTGATTTGTTGGGAAGCATGAATCATACAGCTTCACCGGAAGCACCTGTGAATAAAGAAAAAGAAGTCGTGTTTGCCTGAAAAAACCTCGTTCCTGTTATTGGGAACGAGGTTTTTTCATAGTCTCCGATCGGCTAAGAGAATTGCGTGTAAAAGCACATTGACACTTCTTTCAATATCTTCGGCGAGGCTCAATTCCTCCGGATTATGGCTGACGCCTTTCACGCTTTTCACAAACAGCATGGCTGTTTTAGTGTGTTCCGTTAAGTGCATGGCGTCATGCCCAGCCATGCTGGGCATGATGGCGTATGGAATATCGGCTGTTTCGGCAGCATCCTTCAAAAATCCGATCAGGTCTCGATCAAATTCCTGTTCCCGTGTATCGTAAATGTTCTCTAACGTGACTTCAACTCCATGGCGGTTCCGGATCTCTTCAAAAGATTGGTGGATTCCGTTAACAAGTGCTTGACGTTCCTTCCTGTCGGCAGAACGGACTTCCAATGTGAAGTCCACTTGTCCTGGTATGATATTGGCGGCGTTTGGAAGCACTTCGAATTTGCCGACGGTCGCGACCGCATCCGTTTGCAGTTCTTTAGCTAATTTTTGTACAGTGATTACCATCTCACCTGCCGCTGCAAGAGCGTCTCTTCTATCTTCCATCATAGTCGTCCCCGAATGATTCTGATCGCCTCGCACTGTCACCAGGTCTCGATGAATGCCGACAATGCTGTTCACGATGCCGATCGGCAAATTCCGTTTCTCCAATTTTCTTCCTTGCTCAATATGCAGTTCAAAAAAAGCGGCAAGTGCTGTTTTCGGTTCACTGCCGATGTTCGCCAGATTTCCGCCGGCGCGTGCTACCGCTTCCTGCAGCCGGAGGCCTTCCGAGTTGGTGGCATCCTGTAAGTCATCGGTTGCCAGTTTGCCGGTAAAAGCACGACTTCCCATGGTAGAGAAGTTGAATTCGTTCGATTCTTCTGCTGTAAACGATACAACTTGAAGCGGATGGTTTAACACGATGTGATTTTCCTGGAGTGTCTGGACGATTTCTTTCGCTGCCAGCACCCCCAATGCACCATCAAACTTTCCTCCGTTCGGCACCGTGTCCAAGTGAGAACCCACTGCTATCGGATGCTCGGATGTTCCGTTTCCGGGAATAGTCCCCCAAATATTGGCGATGGCATCAACCCGGACATCCATCCCCAACGCTTTCAATTGGCGGATGAATAAACTTCGCACCTCGAAGTCTTTTTCTGAGAAACTGGGGCGGGTGATTCCGCCGTTAGCTTGTTGTCCATAGGTGCTGTAAGTTTCGATTTCATCCATTAAACGTTGGCTGTTGATTTTCAATTTTGCCAGCTCCTTTCCTTAGTTTAATGTCCGTCAATAGTATCATAATATTCGAATTATTTGGTTTAATTTAGAAAGCTGTCCAATGATATGGTACCCTCAAAGTGAGTATATCCATCAAGAAAGGGTGTTTAAAAATGAACATAACTCAAAGGGTGATCGAAATCCGCAGGAGGCTTCATCAAAATCCGGAGCTGGGCGGAGAAGAATGGGAAACATCCAAACTGATTCAAGAAGAGCTGGAGAAAGCAGGTATACCCTTTCAAACGGGATTTGCTAAAACCGGCGTGTTGGGAATTATTGAAGGTGAGAAAGAAGGTGGGACTGTAGCCTTGCGCGCGGATATCGATGCGCTGCCAATCCTGGAACGGACCGATGTGGAATTCAAATCCAAAGTTGATGGCAAAATGCACGCCTGTGGACATGACGCCCATACGTCCATGCTTCTTGGAACCGCGTTCAAGCTGCAGGAAAGAAAAAAAGATTTCGCAGGGCGCGTCTTGCTGGTGTTTCAGCCGAATGAAGAATCTTCGCCAATTGGCGGCGCTCGCCCGATGATGGATGATGGTTTGTTTGACGAGTATAAGCCGGACGTTATTTTCGGCCAGCATGTTTGGCCCGGACTGCCGGTGGGTCAAATCGGGGTGCGTGACAAAGAAATGATGGGCGCTTCCGACACCCTGTCATTTACCATAAAGGGAGCAGGAGGCCATGCCAGCATGCCGCATCTCGGAAAAGATTCAATCGTCATCACCGCTGAATTTATCTCCGCATTGCAGTCGATTGTCAGCCGCAACGTTAACCCATTGGAATCCGCAGTTATCACGATTGGAACCATCCACGGAGGCTACCGCTATAACGTCATAGCCGATCAGGTGGAACTGAAAGGGACTGTCAGGACATACAGCAAAGAAGCGAAGAGCACAGTTAAACGCAGGCTCGAAAACTTAGTGAGAGGTTTCGAAACAGCCTATGAAGTCACGATCGATTACGATTATGTCGATGGCTACGACGCAACCATCAATACACCGGAATGGGCGGAAGTTGTACGCGGCACCGCGGCAGCCAATCTGGGTGAAAGCGCCGTGCCGGAAGTAGCGCCTTCTATGGCAGGAGAAGACTTTTCCAGGTTTCTCGCCGAAATACCTGGCGCGTTTTATTGGCTCGGCTGCGCCAAAGAAGGAGAAGAGGTTTCCAAGCCGTTGCACGACCCGGAATTTTTCTTTAATGAAAATGCTGTAGAGGTCGGGGTGGAGACAATGACTGCCGTGACATTGAATGCTTTGGAAAAATTAAAGTAGTTTGGCTGCATGATTGATTTTTTGGTCATAGGCTGAAAATTTTCTTTCAGATGCCAAGAGCCACGTGGCTTCCGGCTTTCCAAAAAATGAAACCGTTTGCAAAAGTGTCGAAATATTTTTTATATATTGACAATTGAAAAGGGTTTGATATGATAGGTTCAATTCACATATACAATTAACTATTTCGATAGAGACAAGTTTTGTGCAAAGAAATCTTCAGAGAGCTGATGGATGGTGGAAATCAGCGGTTTCGGCGGAAGGCAGCACTCTTGAATAGATGGATTGAATCCGAGTAGGTCCATCCGCTTCGTGCCCGTTACGCATGTGAACCAATGAGGCTGCTGATTCTAAAAGCAGTGAATTAGGGTGGTACCGCGAATCTCGACTCTTCGCCCCTTGCATTTTTATGTAGGGGCGGAGAGTCTTTTTTATATGGATCGCCCAAATCGAAAGGGGAAAGATTTTCATGCTGACAGATCAACAAATCCTACGTATTCCAGGGCCATCGCCCATACCGCCAAGTGTCCAAAGAGCCATGAGCCAACCGATGATCGGCCATAGGGGGCAAAGCACATCCGAAATGATCAGCGATATTCGCCCCAAGTTGAAGCGCGTATTCGGTACAGAGCAAGAAGTCGCCATTTTGACTGCCAGTGGAACCGCAGGCCTTGAAGCAGCAGTGGTCAACACCGTAGCTCCTGGAGAAGAAGTCTTGGTAATCGTCACAGGTGCGTTCGGGGATCGATTCGCGAAAATCTGTAAAGCCTTTTCTCTCAAAACTCACGTGTTAGAAGTGGAATGGGGCAAGGCAGTCCATCCTGCTGAGGTTACAGCCTATTTAAAAGAGCATACGGCCATCCAAGCTGTCTTTTCCACTTTCTGTGAGACTTCTACGGGAGTGTTAAATCCGGTCAAAGAACTAGTGGCCGCGGTCAAAGAAGTTTCAGAAGCGCTGGTAATCGTCGATGGCGTTTCATGCGTTGGTGGAGTGGAGACCAAAATGGATGAATGGGGTGTGGACGTAGTTGTCACTGGATCCCAAAAAGCATTCATGCTGCCCGCCGGCTTGGCATTTGTAGCCGTAAGCGAAAGAGCTTGGAAAAAAATTGAAGCCAACCCGCAGCCGCGATTCTATCTGGACTTGAAGAAACACCGTGATAACCTGTTAAAAGACACCACACCATTCACCCCGGCGCTATCGATTTTATTCGGCTTGCAGCAAGTGCTGAATTTGATGGAAGAAGAGGGGCTGGAGACGGTTTACACCCGCCATACATTGATGAAGAATATGACGCGTGCGGCATTTAAGGCATTGGACATACCGCTGCTGACGAATGATGCGGATGCGTCGCCAACGGTCACGGCCGTGAAACCGGCTGATTTTGATGCGGAAGTGTTCCGCAAAGTCATGAAGAAAGAATTTGCGCTTGAACTGGCTGGCGGACAGCAACAACTGGAGAAAAAGATATTCCGCATCGGACACATGGGATATTGCTCGCCGGCTGATATGCTGCAGGCCATTTCTGCAATGGAACTCGGCTTGGTCAAAGCAGGAAAAAACATCGAACTGGGCAAAGGAACTGCGGCAGCGCAGCAAGTTTATTTAAACGAAGGGGAGGAATTGGCATGACATTTCATGTACTGATCAGCGATCCATTGAGCGAAGAAGGAATTTACCCTCTTCGTCAGGCAGACGGAATCAATATCGTCATCGAGACAGAACTAACTCCGGAAGAATTGGAGCAACGCATCGTCGGGTTTGACGCTTTGCTCGTGCGGAGCCAAACTCAGGTCACACGGGCCATCATCGAAAAAGCTTCGAACTTGCAGATTATCGGACGTGCAGGAGTGGGTGTCGACAACATCGATTTGGAGGCCGCGACCGAACACGGCATCATCGTGGTCAACGCACCGGACGGCAATACCAATTCTGCGGCGGAGCACA
>DATHVY010000063.1:0-2187 GCA_035461045.1 Planococcus sp. (in: firmicutes) | reverse complement strand
TTGGGCTTGATATTGATTGAGGCTGAGCTGGTTACGCTGATGATACACATGAATGGCAAAGCGAAAAAGGGCTTGCATGGCTCTGGGCCAAAAGGCTTGCGGATACAGCTCCACCACCGCCTGCAAATTGCGCAATTGGTGTGCCAAGCAGAGCTGGAACAACTGGGCGTTGGCTTTCAATTGGGGGGACAAGGGGCAAAACCAGCTTCAAGCTTAGATGTGCTTTAGCCAGGCCTCTTGATTTCTACAGAAATGACGCATTGATCCGAAAGACCACATCTTGATTGGTTCTATTTTTATGGGTTAACATTGTTGTCTTCAACTGGCTCTCCTCCGCCCTGTTCGGTCGCCTGCTGGGGTGCTGGCGCGGAGCTTCGCCAGCCCTGGTCTGCATCGCTGCGTGCACCTTGCTCGTCGACGGGGAAGCTTCAGTGGTGTTCGCCGCACTACAGCCTAAATTTACCCTATTGATTTTATTTGATAGAATGGGTCTTTAATGCCTATATCAATCCCAACTCACGCCCTCGTAGTGCAGCTTGAGTGCGATCGCGCACGCCGATCTTTTGCAGCATACTGGTGACGTAGTTCTTTACCGTGCCCTCGGAGAGACCGAGCTTGTTGCCGATCTCGCCGTTGTCGCCTTCGTCCAGCGAGACCCAAGCAACTGACCCCTTGATCTCATTTGCAAATTCACTTAAAAGAGTGGTTTTTCCAAACCCGGCAGGGCCTGAAATTAA
This sequence comes from Planococcus sp. (in: firmicutes), assembly GCA_035461045.1. GTDB lineage: Bacteria > Bacillota > Bacilli > Bacillales_A > Planococcaceae > Planococcus. Next base: position 1,450 of record DATHVY010000063.1, on the reverse strand, counting down.
GATTATTGTGCCCGGACGGTGTCCACCGGAAAGCAGCTTTTTCGTCAGGCGTGGACGCGCAATCGCATGCGCCCGCAAGGGTGGAATATAGAGTTTGGTGGAGAGCAGGGAAACAGACATTATCGTGTAACTTTTGCGCAAATAGCGCCCAAGGAGCTTTGAAACATAAAACCTGAAGTTGACTCTAGGTCAAAGATGCACTTAGCATAACACCTTGTTTGCTTTTCCAATTCGTGCTTATCACCCCGGCGATTATCCCCAATAAAGGTGGAATGAAACCCCCACCCACCAGGAGCATGAGGAGTGACAGCAAAATCAGGATCAGGCCACCATTCTTCCTCTGAACGAACAAAGCCGCCCACGCCATGACTACCAGGGAAACGAGGATGGCAATTATCCCGGTGATGAGGAAGTTTTGGATGAGTGTCATAGCTGGCCAACCTGTCCATTGGGAAGTTGGCAGATTTGAAAATGATGTCCCTGAAATGGCATCATATAGAATTCCGTTCAAAGTTTTATCACGCTGGAGGATTTCATAATACCCATGCTCCGCGCCGATAAACCCGGCAATGCCCCCAATTAGTGAAGCTGCTACTCTCGTAGTTCGAGGAGCCTGATAACTATGGCGCAGCCTGAGCCAGACTCTCTCCAGGATGTTGACGGCTATGAGGATGATGACAATGATATAGAGAACCATTTTTACTCTTTTCTGTAGTGCGTTATCTGCTTAACGTACCCCAAGCTGAAAGACCAGTTTCTCGCCGTTTTACTCGATTTGCAGTGCCTCTGGCTGGTCGGGCGCGGGCAGAAAAACTGCGCCGGCTTGTAGGAAGCCAGCCTTTTATCCATCCGGTGCTCCGCATCCTCGGCTTTAAAATCCATTGTTTTGAACTTTTACAATTGAACCCTGCTCAATTGGCGTTGCCATTTGCTCAAAAAGTGTTCAAACTTTACGTTTTAAAACGCTTTGGGCGCTATTTGCACAAAAGTACGATAGAGTTTATTATACATCTCACCAACTTTATAATGGTGTTTTGGTATCCTGTCGGGGTGTGTAGCAGCTGGGTCTGGATGATTTATACAATTCTAAATAATCGTATTTACTCACAGGGTATCAAGGATCGGAAGAGCGGGCTTGCCAATCAAGGCTTGAAGCGCATCGAAGGCATTGATCCCTCTCAAAGCGGCGGTATCGATGACCGAAGCCAAAGCAGCATAGGTGTCAGCCCCCCATTGAGATCGGAATCCACCGGTAACCTTACGATGGATCACAGATGATCGCAAAGCTCGCTCGCTGACATTGTTGGTTGGGGGGACATCCGAGCGGTAGAGGAAGACAAATAGATGTTGGCGATGTTTGCGGTAACGTTTTTGGAGCTTGTAGATCTCGGGCTGGGAGCTGGAGCGGTCCAATAAGCGGTTACACAACCACTCGATGCGCAAGAGTTGG
>DATHVY010000062.1:0-26696 GCA_035461045.1 Planococcus sp. (in: firmicutes) | reverse complement strand
GAATCTTTTTCGGCAATACAGCAACTCGAACATTGGCGGATATTAATCCTTAGCCATCCACTGGCACACTGCGTTTGAATAGTTTAGTGTAAAGGCGTTCGTAATCGTATATCTAATTTAATGAACGTTCGTAAAGTGTTTAGCCACCTTTACGAACGTTCTTTTTGTTGCTTTTCAGTTGTTTTAGGACCGTTCGGAAAGGTGTACTTTTACGAACGGTTTTATACATCATATTTTTTGAAAATTAATAAAGGAAAATTATGTTATAATTAATGAAGTCGAAATATTCTTATTACAATATTAATCATTTAATAGGGCAAGGAGGAAAGCGGACCTGATGAAACAATATAGAAGTAATAATAAACAAAGCATCCAAAATATGAACAGTAAAAATTTCATTAGAATAGGCTCTACTAGAAAGGTTTACTAACATAAAGATTTAGTCGTAAAAAAGAATTTACATAAAACAGGATACTTGCAAAGCATAAAAGAACAAGAAATATACGTTGAATTGAATCAAAGAGGAAAGGCACAATATTTAGCCTCTGTCTTTCATACAAACGAAAAACTGTCATTTCAACAATTTTATAGATATCGGGCGGCCAGTAACTGGGCAGGACGCGCCGCCCTTGTCCTTGGGAACGGAAACGGCGTTACAGGCAAATCCAGCGAATTTATATTTTCGAAAGTAGGGAAGAAAAATGATTGAATTAAGAAAAATTACACACGATAATTTTGAAGAAGTATTAAATTTAAGCATCACAGACGAGCAGAAAGGAAATGTGGATTCTAGCATATATTGTTTGGCTAGAGCCTATGTGAGGATACTCAACGACGAAAAGCCTCCTATGATCTTCGCTATATGCAACAATGATGAAGTCATAGGATATGTCGATATTGGCTTTTATGAACTGGCGGAAGGTTCACTTTTATGTGAAAAATATGGAGATAAATCTACTTATGGGCTTAATCGCTTTATGATTGATAAAAAGCATCAAGGCAACGGATTTGGCAAACAAGCAATGATGAAAGTTATTGAATACATAATGTCGTTTCCACAAGGAAAAGCCGATGCAGTTTCTACATCATATTGGATGGTAAACGAAGCCGTCCGGAAGTTGTTTGCGTCTGTCGGTTTCTTTGAAACAGGAGCGATATGGGACGGACAATCGGGGGGCAACTGGAATGCAGAAAGAGAAGATATAGAGTATGCAGAAGTAGGTGCCAGACTCGGATTATAAAGCTAATAAGTTAGGTGCCTGGCTCTGGACTTCTTTGATAAATCACTCGCACTTCGTTCCCAGATCAGATCCTGCGACTGGGCTTTATGTATTTCGTGTTTCGATGATTAGTTTACATATCATTATGTTATCGGAAGAGAGGGAGCTAAAAAGCTAACGGGTCCCGTTTCCTATTGTAATTGACGCCTGATTTTGTCTAGCAATTGATGGTTCTTTTTTTCCCAAACCTGACGGCTTTGTTGTCCAATAAATAGAAGAAAACGAGGGGGAACTGGACTAGGCCAGTTCTCCCTCGATCACTTTCTTCACCATCCGGTCGTCGATGATGCGATTTCCACTCTGTACCGCAAACAACAGACAATGCGTCGAGAGCTTGTTGATGAGGCGCGATGCGCCGCTTGAATAGCTGAACACTTCGTCAATCGCGGATTCGCTGAAGATGTCGCGTCCGACGCCCGCGTAGGCGAGATGCTTGTTCATATATTGTTCGGTCTCGGCACGGTCGAGATGATGCAGCCGAAATTGGATATCAATCTGCTGGCGAATGGCCGCGAATGACTGAAGCTGAAGGCGATCCCATAATTCGGTCTGTCCGACCCTGATGAGCGCCATCGGGCTCTGCGCATCCATTCGGAAGTTCAGGAGGAATCGCACCTCTTCCAACATCTCCCGGTCGAGTAAGTGGGCTTCATCCACGACACAGACAGGCGTCAGCTTGTGGATGCCTTTCATCAATTCGATTTCGCGATGCAGCTGCCGCTTGGCATCACCCCGGTAGAATTTGGATTCGAGTCCCAGTTGCTCCAACATGCATTTGTAGAAATGCCTCGGTGTCAATTTGGAGTCTGATAGATATAGCAGTTTAAATCGCGATGGATCCATCTGATCCGTGAACCGGCGGATCGCGGTGGTCTTGCCTAATCCGCATTCTCCGGTCATGACTGCGAAAAGTTGCCGTTCTGCGGCATAGTTCAGGCGGCCAATGATTTCTTCCAGTTGATTCGATTCGTACAGTTCGGTCGTCGGGATGTCACGTGAGAACGGAGTTGCCTTCATCTCAAAGAACGATTCTAACATGTTCCGCACCACCCTTTCCGATGTTCCGGAAGCTCACGGCGGGAACACTCGGTTTAACGGCAGATGTTTTATTCCGCATCTGGAAAAACTGGTGGATTCCAGCCTGCCCATGCCAAAGACGGTCATCGCGGACGCAGGGTATGGCAGTGAAGAGAATTACCTGTATGCGCTGGGAGATGAAAAACATACTAAGATTAGTAGGACGGACCAAGGCATTGGTTTGTCCTACTATTTTTTTTATAGTAGAGGTGAAGCGGAGGTCGAGTGGCTCTTGGGATTTTGAATCCGTACAAAAAACGGACCTCCTTCACCCACCTTATCTGAATCAGGTTTGAGTATGTGGGATCCATTGAGATCGTGTAGAAGAAATGGGAATCGGTAAGGATCGGTGAAGCTTCCAATGAAACGAGGAGTGTGGGAGATGAAACATGTCATCGCTTTTGATGTCAGTATGGGGAAAAGTTATGTTGTGGTCTATAACGCGCTGAAAACCTGTATCGCTGAAAAAGAAATCCAGCACACGCGCGAAGATTTCGCTGCATTGAAGCTGCTGATTGACGACCTAACCGCAGGTTATGATGAGGTGCCACACCTGGTGTTCGAATCCACCGGCGTCTATTCACGCCAACTCGAACGCTTCATGCAGGAAAACAGTTATCCGTATTATCTGATGAATCCCCTGGAAGCCAAACTGCAGAGCGACCGGTTGCGGAACCATAAGACGGACCGCGCAGACGCCCATCAGCTCGCAAGTAGCCACTTCCAAAATGAACGTCGCCTGGAGACACCGTCATCAGATATCTACCGGCAACTCAAGAAAATGTCTCGGCATTACATCGACTTGGACGATGAATTAACAGTCATTCAGGGACGCCTGCACGCGGAAATGCAGCTCACTTTCCCAGAACTGACGGGCTTGTTCACGACAAAATCAGACCTCTTTCTGCGGTTGGTGCAGTTGTTTCCGCATCCGGAACTCGTGTTAGGACACTCCAAAACGGTGCTTAAAAACCGGATTCTGGCCAACACTGAAAAGCGGATGTCCGCGAAAAAAGCAGAAGAAAAAGCCATCCAACTACTGGATGCCGCAGGCAATTCCTATCCGGCAGTAAAGGTCGATGACCTGGCTTGTGAGCTGGTTCGACTGTATGCGAAACGGTTCCAGGAGCTTGTCTTGCTAAAAGAAGCGTGTATCGAAAAAATGGCGGCGCTGGCTACTTCGTTGGACGAGTATGCTGTTCTGTTAAGCATTCCGGGCATCGGAGAGAATACCGCCGTTCGTTTGCTAGCCGAAATCGGTGATATCCACCGTTTTGAAAATCACAAACAAATGAACGCCTTTGCCGGCATCGACATCCGCAGGTACCAATCCGGTAAGTTTCTGGCGAAGGATCGCATCAATAAGCGGGGAAACAAACACCTCCGCAAACTGCTTTATATCATCATCATGAACATGATTAAACAACAGCGCTTTTCGCAGAACCACCTGGTCGATTATTACCAGAAATTAAAAAACAACCTTATAACAAATGTCATAAGGTTGCCGTGGTGGCGTGCATGAACAAGCTGCTCAAAACGATCCACCACTTGGTTACACACCAACTACGCTACGATTACAGGCTGAGCCCCTGCACCGTGGCACCTAAAGTTTAACACATCATGCCCCAGCTAAAAAAATAAAAAAGCCGGAGGTTTTTTTGGCATGCCCATTTTTAGTTATGAGTAATTTCCGTCTCTTAAAAGATGAGGAATCTCGGAAGAACCTCTTTAAAACGGTATTAAAAACTATTGACTAATCGTAAGAAAGAGCCACGGTTCGACTTCCTCATTCCATACGGAATGTATCTGAAGGAAAAATCAGCGAGTTATAAGAAAAATATCAAGCACGCAAAAAATTGGATGTATCTGGAGGAAGAAGATTGTTTCATCTGTCCGAATGGTCGGCGTGTCGCGTTTAAAAAATACGTGAATAAAACGAATGCCTCCGGTTACGAACAAAATTTGAAAATCTATGAATGCGAAGACTGTTCGGATTGTCCGTTAAAAGCCCTCTGCACCAAAGCAAAAGGCAACCAGCAAATCCAATGGAATCCCATTTACGAAGAAATGAAAGCGAAGGCCAAAGCAGCCCTTGAAGATGAATCGAAGACGCAAATCTCCGCGCAATGAAAAATTGACGTAGAAAGTGTGTTCGGTCATGTCAAGGGCAATCGGTCGTTCCGGCGATTCCATCTCCGGGGCCTCGATAAAGTGCACACGGAGTTCGGGATTGTGGCATTGGCCCACAATCTCCTGAAAGTAGCCGGCATTCGCCAGCTACTTTCAGGACCCTCACCCACCAATCAAAAAACAGACGGCGAAAAAGAAATTCTTTTTCGCCGTCTGTTTTATTTTAGGGGCTTATGGGACAGCCCCTTTCAGCTTGTTCAATAATTATTGCAAGGATTGATTATCAAATTCTTGAATCCATTGCATATCAATTGGACCGTTTTTAATATAATAATAGTATCCACCATCTTCATATATTACTAATCTTTCTTTATAAATAGAAGCAACTAGACTACTTTCTTGTGAATGTATTGAGACTACAAAACCCTCCTCTTTAGATACGTCACTATTCCATTCTGTATTATCCATTTTCTCAACTTCATAATTTTCTAGAAAATTAATTAATTCATCAAATTGACTCTTATCAGTCGACTGCCACTCACTAAGATCTTCTCCGTGCTTTACAAATTCAAACGATTTAAAGTCCTCGGAATTGGTAGCTAGTACTTTTCCTAAGGTGGGTTCTTTAAAACTAATTGAAGCAATTACTGTAATAATCAAAATTAATAGAATGGTTATAACAACGATTAAAATATTTTTCCTATTTTTCATTATTTCACCTCTTTAAAGTAGCATTTTCTAAAGCTAATTATCTAACTATACTATACTGGTAATTGAAGAAGTCTTATATAAAAAAGGAGCTAAAGTATAATATTTTATACTTTGGCCCCCGTATAACAACACTAAACTACTTTGAAACTTATCTTGTAATTAGTTTGCTAAAAAAGACTTTATATCTGGAAATTCACCAGTTTCGCTTGTGTATACATTGTAATCAAGGTCAACAAACGTGTCACCATTTACTTCAGCTTTTGCTACTATATCAAATTTTAGGTTTATTGAATCGCCAACACTATATTTTTTTGTTAGTTTTCCTTTGAAGGCTATAGGGTGACTATCATATGATGAATGATTTGAATTGAAAAATAATGTAGTAAGATTTGTAGTCTTATCATATTCTAGACCAACTATTTTATCCTCTACTAGAACCTTAGTGCCAGGTGTCAACGTTTTAGTTTGATCAGTAATTTGCTCTGCCTCTTCATCATAAAATTCTGCGAAAATTTCATCTAATGTATAGCTTTCCTTTTGGATGAACGAATTTGCAGAAAACGCATTTACTGTTTTATTTGATTGCTTAGTATAAATAAAGTCATCTTGTATAACAATGTTGTCCTCTGCTTCGATAATTGTATTATTTTCTAAATCCCTAACGCCTAATATTTTGCTTTCTTTTTCATCACCAATGCTTAAGACACCGCAAGCTGTACAAACTGTTGGTGGTAAAAGGTAATACATTCTTGGGTACCAATGTTCTTTATTCGAAGTACCATACCGAAGATGATAATTCGGGTATTGTGTAGAAGATCCTCCTGGTACTTTATAATCTACTGTTCGTCCGCTGGAAATTGAGCGTTCAAAAACTAAATTATTATTGTTAAAAATTTGAACAAATGCTGTACCGACAGTAAGTTGATTTTTCTGCATATAAGGTCTTAGTGTAGCTTGACCATAAGCCGTAACATCTTTTCGTACTGTAGTTCTAATAGTTCCATAGTTGTAATGAACACTCGGATGACTAACATGGTAATAGGTGCTATATTGAGACACTGAACCGGGGTGGTTAGTCATCTGAATACCTCCTACTACATTAATTAGAACCTTACCTAACGCTTTAATAATTACACTTGGATTGGATAGAATTTCATATTCTCCCTCTAAAACCGGTTCACCCGAATAACTCTTATACTCATTATTATAAGAATTATCAATGTTAGCTAGAGTTGAAAGAGGATTTAATAAAAGTGTAATCGCTGCAATACTTGAAATAAGAATTTTGTTTTGATGTTTAATTTCAACTACCTCCTAAGTCATTTTGGTCAAACATTTACTTTTCCAGAAAATTAAGCGATTGAACTCCCTATTTAATAATTAATGGGTTTAAAGCTTTATATTGCCATTTATTATTAAATAAATATAATTTTCTGTAATTTATTATTTTGTAAATTGTCAGTTCAAGTCGAACGCGGCAAGAAACTCATGAATACTTCAAATGGCGTGTTGTAGTTCAATTCTTTCTAGGGGACCTGATTGAATGTCAAGAGTAAATCCAAGCTCTACTTTTTGGGGTTATTCGGGTAAAAGGTTCTTCCTGTTAGATAGATGCGACGAATGTGAACACTTATTTATTTTTACTCCTAAATAACTGTTAGTTTTACTTTTTTCAAGTCGTTCAATTTAATAAGATAATCTAAAAACAAAAGTGAAGTATAAGTTATTTTCCTCCACCTATGATCCATATGTCTAATATAAAATACAAAATTTCCATATTATCACCTCCCTTTTAAGTAATGATATTTCAAAATATTTAAAAAACGCTGAAATATTCTATATAGAATATTTCAGCTTTTCAGTTTATGATTAGAAAAATAATATGTTCTAAAAAAGGGGAGTTTATGTGAAAATAGGCTATTTTTTTAAACAGGTAAGAATTGAAAGGGGATTAAGTCAAAAATATGTAAGTGAGTCTATAATGTCTCAAAGCTCTTATTCAAAATTCGAAAATAATTTAATCGAAATTCCATTTAGTAATTTGTTTTTGATTATAAAAAGACTAGGTATAGCACCCGAAGAATTTTTATTTGTTCATCAAGGGTTCCAAGATACTAAAGAGCAACAACTTGTAAATCATTTCTTTAATCTTTCTCATAATAATGGCAGTGAGATTAGAATTTTAAAAGATGAAATTGAAAAACATTTAACAAAAGAAAGTAATATGCTGTTAGATGAGCTGTTTATAATTTGTGAATGTTTAATTAATTTAAATGAAAATGGTGAAATTTTAATTTTGAGAGATAAAATTAGCCCTATTTGGGAAAGGCTATCTAAATCAGACGAATGGTATTTAAATGACATAAAATTGATTAATGTGATACTATACTTCTTTCCAATAGGTACTGCAATTGAGATCACTAAGAAAGCTATACGAAGATTAAATCGTTATAATTCTTTTTCAGAAACTAAATATTTAAAGTCAATTTTTAAATTAAATTTATCGCTTCTTCTAATTAAAGAAGGTCAAATCAACAATGCTTTAAATATTCTCAAACCATTAACAGATGAAAAGAAAACTTTGTCTTACTCTATTCTAAGCCTATGTTATGGGCGTATAGCGATCTGTTTATACCGAAGTGCTAACCCGCAATATTCTGATTACTATGAGAAATCTTGTACTTTAACGAAAATTTATGAAGACCACCAATTACAAATGGCTATAGAAAAAGAATTCAACAAATACAAACATATATAGTCTCCTATTGGGAACACTAGAAATTGTAGAAGAAAGTAATCGAATTCCATTCGGGTATCTATCCTATTTCTAAAACTTTAGTATTTGTTTTTTAAAAATGGTATTGTACGATATACAGTTTACATATGACATATTATCGGAAGTTGCAAAAATATAGAAAGAGAGATGAGACTGATCAAAGCGCCTCTAAAAGTTTTCGTTATGCAGCTAGTACATGGGGAAGCTTTGGTTTAAGTGCGTCAAATAAGGAAATTAAAGAAGAATCATAAAAGCCCAATCCGTTTTGTTGCAAACGGATTGGGCTTTTATGGGAATTTAAGAAGTGAATGGAGAACGGATTACATTCCCTCTGTCTGAGTACCATTATTGGTCTCCCCATCATTCATGCTGAGATTTTGCCGTACGACCAAAACATCACAAGGACTGTTGCTTACAATATGTGCAGACACGCTGCCCATGAGGAACTGTTGAAATGCATTCAGCCCCTGGGCTCCGCATACGATCAGGTCAGCTTCCAGCTTTTTAGCGTAGTCATGGGCAATGACCTTTTTAGGTAAGCCAGGGGTGACAAATACATTTACCTCCGGTAGGCCGGCTGCTAGCGCTTCCTCTTTGTATTTTTCAAGAATCTTTTTCCCGTCCGCAAAAATTGCATCATCATTATCCGGTACGTGTTTTGTCATGGCTGTATAGGAACGGGTATCCACTACATGAATTAAATTCAGCACGGCCTTATTTCGTTTGGCAATTTCAATCGATTTTTTAAATGCCCACTGAGCTTCCTTTGAACCGTCGATAGCCACCAGAATTTGTTTGTATTCTAAAGTCATCCTAATTCCTCCTCAAATTTTAAATCGCCCATTAAAGAAACAATTCTTCAGAAGGGAACAAATTCCTCCTTTTTAAGTCTGAATATTTAAATAATTTATTTTAAGTGAGTGAAAACCCATACAAGAAGCCCATAAAAAAGAAAATTTGGCAAGAAAAGCGCCGCTTTATTACCGGACTGCTTTCATATGTTAGGCGTTAGAAGGACGGTTCACGACGGATAACATAGAAAGAAAATCAGGAAGGCATCGATACCATCGCCACCATAATACATCAGCTTGCTTCTCGGGAACGTCTCCGAAGGATTCGCATCAAGCATCGCTGGCCAGAAGGCTGAGGGCAGATTGTTAATAGTGATTTTTAGGTGGTTATATGGATAGGGAGAGTGGAGGAAAAGCAGTGAATTTTATGCTCTTTAAGATAATAGTCACAGCAAAAGATGAATCATAAGATATTTTTTTCATCAAAGTAGGAATTAATTACAATTTTATACAACTAAATAAGCATTCTAAACTGTTTATTGTTAAAAAATCCAATTTTTACCTTATTTGATTGATTATACTAAAAAAAATAGTATATTAAAAGGAGTATTTTACTATTTAAGGAGTGAATCATTAAAGTGAAAAATTATAGGTCGAAATCATTCTTTCTGATTATGTTTCTCTCATTTACCCTTTTCACGTTACCCGTTAGTGCAATAGGAGTGGATCCTGGACTTGGATCGGCAAGTCAATATGGAATTTTGGGTGCCACGACAACAGTTACAGAATCCACTTCGATCGTCGGTAGTTTAGGCAGTGGAGGCTCAACCGGAACTGCCACTGTCACCGGCTCAACAGATATTGCCAATGCAGCTTATAATGCAGCTTTCACAGATTTTCAAGGCGCGATGAGCCATGCCGATTCACAACTCGCTGAATACACACGCTCCACTTTAGGGGGGGACACATTAACTCCAGGTGTCTACAATTTTAATAATGCCGTTACAATGGGATCAAGTATCACACTTCAAGGAGATGGGATTTTCATATTCCAGATTGGTGGAGAGCTTTCAACCGCCGCCAGCACACAGATCCAATTACAAGATGGAGCCCAGGCATGTAATGTTTATTGGGTCGCTGATGTTGCCACTATCGGGGCAAGCAGCACATTTGTCGGAACATTGATGAGTAAATCAGCCATCACAGTTGGTGCGGACTCAATTACTTACGGCAGAATGTTAGCTCAGACGGCTGTTACAGCTGATGCGGCCAATACACAAATTATCGTGCCACCAGCATGCGCAACGCCGGATCCTGATCCAACACCGGACCCAGAGCCGACACCAGAGCCGGATCCAGAGCCGACACCAGATCCAGATCCAACGCCGGACCCAGAGCCGACGCCGGAACCAGAACCAACTCCGGATCCAGATCCAACGCCGAGCCCGGGAGTAACACCAACACCAACGCCGACACCAAGCCCAGGAGTAACACCGACACCAACACCATCACCAACAGACGATCAACCAACTGCACCTGTTACGAACGAAAACACTGCATCGGTTAATGTAGAAGTTAACCCGGATGGCTCCATAACGATTCATGCAACATTATCTGACGATACAAAAGGTGCAGGTACTTGGATTTTCGATATAGGTGGAAAAATGTATGAAGTCAGAGGGACTGAAGAAATTACGTATACCGCAGAAGGCGTCCCTGCAGGAACTTATCGAGTAAACGTACAATTCATCGCAGATAACAATGGCGAAAAAATTGAAGTTGGATCGACTACAATTTCGGTGCCCACGGTCACAGGAGGGCAGCTTCCAGACACAGCCACTCCTTGGTATAACCTTCTCCTTGGCGGAACTTTTCTATCGTTGATAGGATCAGCTTTCTTATTGAGAAGAAGAGTGTATGAATAAAAACTCTTTTCTTACACGGACATTAAAAATTGCACAAAGGCTATCCCCGGGATTCTTAATCCTGGGGATATGTTTGATTAGTTGGGCATCCTATCAAATCTATGCGCAGTCAGACCCAGTACCGGTCTCGATTGAACAACCACAAGAACAACCGGACCTGATTGCCCTGGCACCCGAATCAGTAGATACAGCAAACGCAACGGGAGATCCGGAGCCGGAGACGGATGAAATCCTATATCCTGTAAGACCAACTGTTGGTGAAAATGTAGGGAATTTAACCCTTCCAGCTATCAATGAAGTACTGCCTATTATTCATGGAACAGATGAGGATGAGTTAAGCAGAGGAATTGGCCACTTCGCGGGCAGCGTACTACCAGGAGAAAACGATAATGCTGTTTTATCCGGACATCGTGACACCGTATTCAGAGAACTGGGTCAGCTGGAAATCACCGATCAACTCATCGTCGAGACTTCAGCGGGTAAATTCACATACGAAATCAGGGAAATCAAAATCGTCCCAAGTGATGACAAATCCATCATTACCCCCACAACTTCCGCTGTCCTTACCGTCACCACCTGCTATCCATTCGATTTCATCGGCAGTTCACCAGACCGCTATATCCTGATTGCTGATCTTGTGAGCAGCGAATAAGCTAAACACCATAGGGAATTTTATAGACAGCCAAAACATCCATCATCGATATGACATCTCATCAAAAACGTAATGGAGCGTATTTGCCTCCTAATGGACAGTATATCCAAATAATTGGGAATTTTGCTGTTTCATAAATAGTCAGAGCATGAATTCTAATAAAAGAAGCTGGATCATCGGATGGTTTCCGCCCGGCGGGAACCATCCCAGAGACATTCGCCCCGGCGAATGTCTTTTCATTCAACCAGATGCAGTGGCTAAGCTGACTCGTAATTTTTCAAAAGAAAACTAAAGGGATTTCAGTCGTTCGACAAGATCTTTTCTTCGCGCAAATGCCGCATAAAGACATTGCAGAAGATAGAAAGATGGAATATTCAGTATTTCATTTGAATTTGAAAGGCAATTCTCTTATGATATAAGGACATCGAGATGTGAAAATCCTGAGATTGAACTACCAATCATAATGGAGGAGGCATCATATTCATGACCAAAATTGGCATCATTACAGGAAGCACGCGGCCGGGACGCAAAAGCATAGGGGTAGCGAAGTGGGTCAAGGAGATTGCAGACAAACGGGGAGACGCTGACTATGAAATCGTCGACCTGGCGGAATTCAATCTGCCAATGTATGCAGAACCGGTTTCTGCTGCGGCCAGCCAGGACTATCAAACACCCGAAGCGATTCCGTGGGCTAAGAAAGTCGCCGAATTGGATGGTTACGTAATTATCTGCCCGGAATATAACCGCGGTGTGACATCCGCGCTGAAAAACGCCATCGATTATTTGTATTTTGAATGGAACAATAAGGCCGCGGGCATAGTCAGCTATGGTACCTCAGGTGGCGTCCGTGCAGCGGAGGCGCTTCGAATCATCATGGCGGAATTGCAGGTCGCAACTGTGCGTGCGCATCCTGCCATGTCGGTGTTTACGGATTTCGAAAAATCGGGGGAGTTCAAACCTTCCGCAGTCCATGAGAAAACGGTCAACAAACTGCTGGATCAGGTCAATGCCTGGACCAATGCACTGCAACCGCTGCGCAATAAATAAAAAGCATATAAAGAGCTTTACCCATCATAAAGGCAGCCGGAAAATTTCGGGTTGTCTTTTATTTATATGGAATGAATTCTTATACGGGGCGTTTATTCTCATCTCTTGGATTATAATTACAGATGGAAGTAGTCACGAGGAACAAGAGGGTTCTGCCGAGTCAGCCGGAACTTACTATCAGTAAATGGGCGGCTCTGAACGCTGTTGAATCAATCACAGGAAAACTCAAAGGGGCGAAAGCATGTTCAATCAAAAACGGATACGTGATTACGGAGTGGAAATCGGCAAACTTGGAGCGGGGCCGCGCAATGCCATCACCGATGTGGAAGGCGTGACCGTCGGGCATGTGACACTCAGTGACGGAAACAGCCAAACTGGCGTGACGGCCATTTTGCCGCATCAGGGCAATGTCTTCAAAGAAAAGTTGATCGCATCGAGCCACGTCATCAACGGTTTTGGCAAAACAATGGGGACGATTCAGATGCAGGAACTGGGCACTCTGGAGACGCCGATTCTTCTGACGAATACACTCGCTGTCGGCGTGGCTGCCGATACCTTGTTCGATTACATGCTGGAGCAGAATCCGGAAATCGGGCGCACGACCGGCACGGTGAACCCCGTCATTGGCGAATGCAATGACATGTTCTTAAACGATATCCGCGCCAAATTCGTGAAGCGGGAGCATGTTCTCGAAGCACTCGAAAACACCTCATCCGAATTCCAAGAAGGAGCGGTCGGTGCAGGAACCGGCATGCTGTGCTATTCGCTGAAGGGCGGAATCGGCACCGCTTCCCGGATCATCGAATTGGGTCACGGCAACTACACGCTCGGCGTGCTGGTGCTGTCGAATTTCGGCATCCTGAGCGATTTGCTGGTCCAGGGCAAGGCGGTGGGCCAGGAATTGAAGGAAGCCCTCCTCGAATCGTATAAAGAGGAGGACAAAGGCTCTGTCATGATCATCGTCGCCACCGACCTTCCCGTATCTGAACGCCAATTAAACCGGATCCTCAAAAGATCCGTGACCGGCTTATCCAGAACCGGTTCGATCATTACCAACGGCAGCGGCGAAATTGTCATCGGCTTTTCAACCGCCACCCGCATTCCGCACGATAAGCCGGAAGGGCTGTTGGCGATTCCGCAAATCCACGAAGAAGACATGGACACCGCCTTTCGGGCGATAGGCGAAGCGACGGAAGAAGCTGTATTGAATTCATTGGTGATACCGGAAGCGATAAAAGGGCGAGACGGCAATAAAAGACCAGCGTTTAAGGATTTGATCGAGAAGTTTGAAGTTACGTTAGAGTGAATGAGAGTGGCATAGAGCTAAATTGCCTGAAAACTAAAACAGCTGCCACTCCTAAGAAATCAGGGAATGGCAGCTGTTTTATCGTTCCCATCAAGGGCGCAAGTCAAAGGGGAATGCAGCTGCTTTATTCGCAAAAGTGTTACTGCTTAGCTTGTTCAGCAGATTGTCTTTTGGTTGAAACTGCATGTCCGGCCTGCAGGTATTTGGCTTGAAAGTCCGCGACATTCATTGGCCTGTCATACAAATACCCTTGAAAAATGCTGCAGTCGTTTGCCAGAAGGAACTCAGCTTCTTCAGCACGTTCGACGCCTTCAGCCACCAATTCGCATTCAATGCTTCGGGCCAGATAGATCAGCGATTTCAAAACGGATTCGGATTTCAGGTTTTGGCCAATTTTCTGCACGAAGAACCTGTCGATTTTGATTTTGGTGATCGGGAAATGGGTTAAATAGGAGATCATCGAAAAGCCGGTGCCAAAATCATCGATGGCAATGGACATGCCCTTCGATTTGCACAGCAGCAGATTCTCCAATGTCTTCGGTGAATAGGTCAATTCCGCCTGTTCCGTAATCTCGATTTCAATCAATTTCGGATCGATCTCAAACCGTTCCATCAATTCAATAAAGTCTTTGAAGAAATCCGAATTACTGAGAAGCGAAGCGGTCATATTGATGGCTGTTCGCAAATTCCAACCGAATTCTTTTTCCCATTCTTTCATTTGGGCAAAGACTTCTGCAAGCAGGTGGGAAGTCAGTGGAACAATTTGTCCGGTTTCTTCGGCCACCTGGATGAATTCGGGAGGGGAGATTACGCCGAGCTCTGGATGGGCCCAGCGGGAAAGCACCTCTACGCCAACAATCCTGCCGGAGTGTCCATCAACCTGTGGCTGAAGGGTGTAATAAAAGCCGTTTTTTTTCAAATCACTGTCGAGCCCTTCTTCAATGATTGCGCGGCGATTCCGCTGCATTAACATTTGGGGGCGGAAAAAAGCATGGGATATGCCTTGGCCAATTTTAGCTTCACACATTGCAATTTCAGCATAAGAAAGCAATTCATCCATTGTCAGGGCATCAAAAGGGTAGCAGGCAATGCCGATACTGGAACTGATATTGACCTTTTGTGCGTTCTCCAGGAATACGGATTTATAAAAAATCCCCTCAAGCTGTTCAATGATTCCTGCAAGCCTTTCACCATGGGCGGATTCCCGGACAATCAGGAACTCATTTCCATCCGAGCGGCCAATGTGGCAGGTTTCGCTGGCGAATCCCTTTAGTTCTTCGGCCACTTTTTTCATGATGGTATCGCCCGCATTGTGGGTGTATATGGAGTTGATAAAATTCAAGTTGTCGATCGTCAGGTGGACAATAGAAAACTTTTTTCCCTGTTCCAACAGGGACTGGATCCTCTGGATGATTAATTTTCGGTTTGGCAGCCGGGTCAAATAATCGTAATAAGCATATTCCGTTAATTGGACCTCTGTTTTTTTCTTCTCGCTCACATCCTGGAAATATACAGACAAGCCACCCTTCGATAGTGGGCAGGCTTTTACCTGGAACCATTTATCAAGCGGTTTGTAATAATCGACAAACTCTACAATGGTCTGTTCCGTTAAAGCCCGCCTGTAATGATGCGGGAAATTTGTATCCAAAGCTTCCGGGAAGAGCGTAAATAAATTCCACCCAGCCGCATTTCCCCGTTTGTATTCAAGTATTTCCTCGGCAATCTCATTCATATAAATCACTTGCAGGTGATCATCCAATAGGAAGAAACCCTCTGTCATACTTTCCAGAACAATTTCCGCGGTAATGGGATGAGCTGAGTGAAGGGTCATTGGTTTGTGATGAACGATCGCCCCTGTTACCTGGCCGGACGCCGATTTAACCCCCCGAATTTTCACCTGCAACCACTGAGTCTCTCCGCTGCCTGTAATAAAGGGATAAATTTGCCTATGCTCATTTATCTCGCTTGCCAATACTTGTTTTAGGGAATGCAGTTCGCTGGTTTTGCCGCGGCTTTCCAATTGCTCGAAATAATCAGCCCCCGATTTCCAGAGGGATTCCCGTACGTCATGCTCTTTGCAGAAATCCACCCATGCCTGATTCACTCTAATAATTTTTCCGTTTTCATCAATGGCAATCAGGAACTCATCGATCGTATTGATCCAGTCCTGAATTTGCCCGTGCTCATTTTCCAAGAAATCCACATCCTTTTCCGGTACAACTGCAACTGTTATTGGATAGTCCGGATTTTTATAGTTTTTCATTTGCGATGCAGCTGATTCGACTTATATGGCGTGCGAAAAAATTAAATATTCCAAAATAATTTAAGGTTAAATTTTTTTGGTGAATATCAATGAAACGGTGATTAATAAAATACTTTAATATAGCTTTATTCCCATGTGCAGCTGTATTTATCAGAGGAATTGGCTTCTATTTCAAACGTTCTGATCAATTCACACATACTATAGAATACGAGCAGCTGTGACCGCGACATTGCTTTGATTTCATTGTCATCTATGTACTCAATCGAATCAATTTTTCTATTGAAGTAATGTTTCTCGGTATACAAAGGCGTGTTGATCAAACTGCTTAATCCGGTTTTCGACAATTGAAAACTCGATAACTGATAAATGGAGCCTTCAATATACTGGCTTCCCCAGGAAAACATCAGGACTAAATTATCACTTGCCATTACATGAATCGTTTCCTCTTTGGTTGAAAGCATAACTTCAATGGTTTTTCCTACAAACTTCTTCAAGTTTATTATATCAACTTCAGATAAGGAGGGCTTTCTCTTAAAGATAAACATCGTTCTACTCCTTTCAAACCTTTAAATTAATACTAATGTTTCACTTAACTATCTCGCTATAAGCATCATATACCTACTCGCTGTATAAGTAGATAGGGTTTTATACCTATTTTGAATTATTTGTAATAAATAAATACTTACAATGCTTAAAATTGGTAACTTATTGTCATTTCGGCTTAAAAAGATAAAAATTCAGCGAGTTAATAAATTGATTTATTAAGTAAAATAATTTGATTTACTGTTTGGAATAAAAGGAAATTTCTGTCTATTTAAACAGTTCCAAGCATTCTTAGTGAACCCCAAAACTGTTCTTTTTAAATCAAAAAGCAACTAGCGCAAGAATTGAAGAAGAGGACGAAAGCCGGGAACCCTGAAAATCTGACGTTCTTTGAACCAACAACCTGTTATCCGCTTGAACATATAAGTATATGCTGATATGATTCTTTTAGAATCGGAAACCAAAATTGAAAGAAAACCCTGCCCTATAAAAATTATGAGTACAACGAATGAGGTGGAATTTAAGATGGAAGTGAAAGTAACAGAAATCGAAATTGAAAAAGCCGGCATTGTCCTTAAGTTATTGGGAGACAAGACTAGGCTTGCCATGATGAAGCTGCTGGAAAAGAATGATTGCTGCGTTTGCGAATTTGTGGAAATCTTTGGGATCAGCCAGTCGGCCATCAGCCAGCATCTGCGGAAACTCCGTGATGTCGGATTGGTGAAAGAAAAGCGCAAAGGCCAGTGGATCTTTTATTCATTGAACAAAGACAGCGATATGTTCGAAATGGTCCTGCGCATTTTGGAATTTATCCCAAGCCAGGACGAACGGCTTGAGGAATTGGAGAAACAAGGTCTTCGGATCAGCTGTGAAATATAGGAAATTGAAAGATTAGCTCTATAAAAATTTAGTTGAAATGAAAAGGAGTTTTTACTGATGACAAAAAAAACATTATACTTTCTATGCACGGGAAATTCATGCCGCAGCCAGATGGCGGAAGGCTGGGGGAAACAGATCCTTGGCGACGAATGGCAAGTGCTGAGTGCCGGAATTGAAGCACACGGATTGAACCCGAACGCGGTAAAAGCGATGAACGAAGTGGACATCGATATTTCCGGACAAACTTCGGACATCATCGACTTGGAGATTTTAAACAACGCTGATTTCGTCGTCACCCTATGCGGCGACGCTGCCGACAAATGCCCGCTGACTCCGCCGCACGTTAAGCGCGATCATTGGGGCTTTACAGACCCGGCAAAAGCGCAAGGAACCGAAGAAGAGAAATGGACGGTATTCCAAGAGGTCCGCGACGAAATCGGCGCACGCATCCGCAAATTTGCTGAAACTGGGAAGTAAGAAAAGCGCAAGCGCCCGTTCAGTGAGAAGAAAACCAATATCGGTATATACGAATGTTCTAATAGAGGAGGAAGCAACATGAAAAAAGTAGAAATTTTTGACCCTGCAATGTGCTGCTCCACTGGCGTCTGCGGACCCGTAGTAGATCCGGATTTGACGCGAGTTGCGTCTGCCGTTTATTCGCTGGAGAAAAAGGGCTTCCAAATTGAACGCTTTAACTTAAGCAACGACCCGAGCGCGTTTGTAGAAAACCAAAAGGTCAATCAGGCCCTGGCCGATGGAGGGCCGGAAGCACTTCCGTTGGTGCTGGTTGACGGCGAAATCGTGAAAACAGCAGAGTACCCGACAAATGATGAACTTGCTGAATGGTTCGGCACGACGCCGGCCGAGCTGCAGGAAAAGCCGCGTGTCCGCGTATCCGTTGAGTTTGGCAAATTAAAGGAGTGAATCCCATGCATTCATTGTTCAATCCTAAAAAAATGGAATTAACACCGTTTCTGTTTTTCACCGGAAAAGGCGGTGTCGGCAAAACGTCGACAGCCTGCGCAACAGCAGTCGCGCTTGCCGACCAAGGGAAAAAGGTACTGCTCGTCAGTACCGATCCGGCTTCGAATCTGCAGGACGTTCTGGAAGTGGAATTGACGAATGAGCCGATGGCGATTGCAGCTGTCGACAACCTGTTTGCCTGCAATATCGACCCGGAAGAATCGGCGCGCGCCTACAAGGAAAATGTAGTCGGCCCCTACCGCGGCAAATTGCCGGATACCGTTTTAGCGACGATGGAAGAGCAATTGTCGGGCGCCTGCACGGTGGAAATCGCCGCTTTTGATGAGTTTTCGCATTTGCTGGCGGATGAAGCCATATTGGACCGGTTCGACCATGTCTTGTTCGATACGGCACCAACCGGCCATACGCTTCGCCTTCTGCAATTGCCGACAGCGTGGAGCGGATTTTTGGAAGAAAGCACACATGGCGCTTCCTGCCTAGGACCGCTTGCGGGCCTCGAAGGAAAGAAAGAGATGTACGCCAAAGCGGTCGCATCGCTTTCTGACAGTGAAAAAACAACTTTGCTGCTGGTCGCGCGTCCGGATAACTCGTCCCTGCTCGAAGCGGACCGTGCTTCTGCGGAACTGAAAGAGATCGGCATCCGGAACCAATTGCTCATCGTCAACGGGCTGCTGCAGACGCATCTGCCAGAAGACGAAGTGTCCACGGCATTCTATAACCGCCAGCGAGATGCTTTGAAAAGAACACCGGAAGCTTTAAAACAAATCATGGCCTATGCGCTTCCATTCGTGTCGTATTCGCTGACAGGCGTCGAGAATTTGCGCTATCTGTTCAGTTCCTATGCAATTACGGATTCAGTTAAGGAAGAAACGCAGGGGCAAGTGTCGAATCTTCCAGGCTTGAATGGAGTCATTGACGATTTCTCGGAAAAAAATACACGCGTCATTTTTACAATGGGCAAAGGCGGCGTCGGCAAAACATCGATTGCCTCAGCCATCGCGGTGGGCTTGTCTGAAAGAGGGCATCGCGTCCATCTAACAACGACGGATCCCGCGGCACATATTGCTTACACGTTCGAAGGCAGTGACGTGGGGGACAATTTGTCCATCAGCAGCATCAACCCGGAAATTGAAGTCGAACGCTATAAGAAAGTGGTTCTCGAAAATGCAGGAAACGGACTGTCGGAAGAAGAACTTGCCTATCTGCAGGAAGATCTGGAATCGCCGTGCACCGAAGAAATCGCATTGTTCCAGGCATTTGCGGCTGTAGTGGAAAAGTCAGAGAACGAAATTGTCGTGATTGATACAGCACCGACCGGTCACACACTGCTGTTGCTCGATTCGACTGAAGCCTATCACAAAGAAATGAGCCGTTCGACCGGTGATGTACCGGACAGCGTCAAAAAGCTGTTGCCTCGTTTGCGCAACCCGGAGGAAACCGGAGTGGTCATCGTCACATTGGCTGAAGCGACGCCGGTCCTCGAAGCGGCGCGCCTTCAGGAAGACTTGAAGCGGGCCGGCATCGACCCGAAATGGTGGGTCATCAACCAAAGCCTGGCGGCAACAGACACGGTAGATCCGGTTCTGAGAGGCCGGGCAAATTCCGAAGCAAAATGGATCGCCAAAGTGAACAACGAACTGGCGTCCAATTGCGCTGTTATTCCGTGGTTGAAGGAAGAAAAAATCGGTTATCAGCAATTGAAAGAATTTATTCTATAGACTTCTCAGGAAGGCGGAAGTAAAATGAGCAAGGAATATCAGGCATTGGTAAAAGATCGCATTTTCATTGGCGGAGCTGCAGATGCAAAGCGCGCGGCAGAATTGGAAGGGATTGATGTTGTGGTTGATCTGCGGGCAGAAGTTTCCGAAGGCGATTACGGGTATCCCCGGATCCACAGCCCGATTGTGGACGATTCCCTTGAACACCAGGATGATTCGCTCAAAGGAGCGATTGACCAGGTGGTGGGTGCCTTTAACGACGGCAAAAAGGTCTATTTCCATTGTGCAGGCGGCAGCAACCGAACCGGCGCCGTCGCAATCGGCACGCTGTTGGCTCTGGATAAAGCGGACAACATCGAAGAAGCGGAACTTCAGGCAACTTCCGTGCGCGAGAAGATAAACGTCAAAGAGCCTCTGAAAGAGTCATTGGCAAGAATCTTTCCCTCAGCTTAATTGAAGGAAAGTGAGGACAGGAAGCAGTTATCTTCTTGTTCCATACATAAAATTAGCATGCAGGAGGCTATTACATAATGGATTTTCAGCAATTGATCTTTTTGTTTGTCGGGGGACTGGGAATATTCCTGTTCGGAATCAAATACCTCGGAGACAATTTACAGAAGATAGCAGGTGACGGGTTACGGAGCTTGCTGGACCGCTTTACCACGAACCCTTTTAAAGGGGTTCTTGCCGGAATTATTGTCACGATTTTATTGCAGACAAGTACCGGAACAACTGTTTTAACCATCGGATTGGTCAATGCAGGGTTTATGACCTTGCGGCAGGCCATCGGAGTAATCATTGGAGCTAATATCGGAACGACTGCGACCGCTTTTATCATCGGAATCGATATAGGGGAATATGCAATGCCGATTATCGCTTTGGGTGCATTTCTTATTTTCTTTTTCCGTAAAGACCGGATCAATAACATCGGGCGGGTCATTTTTGGATTTGGTGCCTTGTTTCAAGGGCTGAATTTAATGAGTGAAGGATTGTATCCATTAAGAGATGTTGCGGCTTTTCAGGAACTGACCATCAGCATGAGTCAAAATCCGCTGCTTGGGGTTTTGATCGGCACCATTTTCACAGTTGCTGTTCAAAGTTCTTCAGCTGCAATTGGCCTCTTGCAAACCTTATTTGCGCAAGGGTCCATGACTTTGGATGCTGCGTTGCCGGTGTTGTTCGGGGATAATATCGGGACGACGATTACCGCTATTTTGGCGTCAATCGGAGCTTCTGTTGCAGCCAGGCGCGCTGCGCTGACCCATGTTATCTTTAATGTGGTTGGGACGACGATAGTATTGTTGCTGCTGGTTCCTTTCACTGCTTTAGTCGAGTATATGCAAGCCAGTTTAGGCTTGAATCCGCAAATGACCATTGCATTTGCACACGGAATATTCAACGTTTCAAACGCTGCTATCCAATTGCCATTTATAGCTGTACTGGCATGGATTGTAGTGAAAGCAATTCCGGGGGAAGATTCGATTATCGAACACAAACCTGTTCATTTAAATGAGCGATTTATCGAAACATCACCATCAGTTGCTATGGGACAAGCGAAAAAAGAAGTGCTGCGAATGGCAGATTTGACTGTTCAAGGACTCGAAGAAGTGATGCTTTACTTCAAAACTCGTGATAAAAAACACGGAGACATGATCCCACAATTTGAAAGTGCAATCAACAGCCTGGAATTAAGTATTTCTGAATATCTGACAAGACTTTCGAGACAAGCGCTGACCACACACGACTCCAAATTGCAAAATACTTTGATGAATTCCGTCCGGGATCTGGAACGCGTAGGTGACCATATGGAGAATATAATGGAACTTGTAGATTATCAAAAAATCAATAAAGTAAATTTTTCTGAAGCAGCGGTCCAGGAGATCGAAGAAATGTTTGATCTGACCTTGTCGGCATTAAAACAGGCTGTTTCAGCTATAAATACAGATGACTTGGCTGAAGCGAAAGCAGTAAGTGACAAAGAAAATGAGATTGATATGATGGAACGGGTTCTTCGTAAAAAACATATTTTACGATTGACCAACCAGGAGTGTACAGGAGCAGCCGGCATCGTATTTATTGATATCGTCAGCAACCTGGAACGCGTAGGCGATCATGCCGTAAACATAGCTGAAACTGTATTGGGAATAGAGTAGGGGTTGAATTAAGTGGCGGAAGCTGGAATGGTTTCCAGTTATGTTATTAGTTGTTATAGTTAAAATAAGAATTCAGTAAGGAGAGATGAACCAAATGATGATTACCAATGAAGCAAAACAATATATCCAGTCCATTCTGGAAGAGCAAAATGCAGAAAGCCTGCGAATTTACGCAGTAGCTGGATGCTGCGGACCGCAAATCGGCATGTCGTTGGATGCGCCGGAATCAGCGGATGAAATGTCCGACGTCAACGGGATCCAGGTGGCAATCGCACCGGATGCGAAAGAGGCAGTGGACAGCTTAACATTGGATTTTGAGGAACAAGGCGAACAGTCCGGTCTGGTGATGATCGGCGCGCCGAGCGGCTGTTAACTAATAAATTGAACAAGAAAGACCAGACGGCGAAAAGCATTCGCCGTCTGGTCTTTTTCTATTTGTGCCAGGCTTTTATGGGGAAAGGAATTATTCGGCCGACAATTCGTCCTCGGTCACCCATTTGTGGTTGGTGACCCGATCACCGCCATCCAACGGCATGAAATCGATCATGTAGACAGTCGTTTCTTCAGCTGAATCGATTGTAACCGTTGCGCCTTCCATTCCGGTCATGTGGTCAGCGGCTACAGTCGCTTCATCGCCAACCTTCAGCGATTCGCTTCCGGGGTTCTCGAGTTCTTCGTGGATCACCCATTTGTGGTTAGAAACCGGATTTCCACCAGTGGTAGGTGTGTAGGAAATGGCATAAACAGTTGTATCGTAAGCGCCCACAACCGTCGCTTCTGCGCCACTCATTCCGCCCATATGATCTGCTTCAATGTTCACTTGGCTTCCAACTTCAAATGCAGGATCTGCTGCTTCCTGCAAACCATCCGGCAATTCCCCGGAACCCGAATGATCCATATCCATATGGTCGTCATCGGAGTCCATGCTGTCGTCCGGCATATCTTCGAAGTCCGTGCTGTCGTTTGGCATATCCTCGGTGTCCATATGGTCCTGTTGAGTATCGTCTCCTGTATTGCATGCGCTTAATGCGACAGCAGCCAGAAGAGACAGCATTCCCATCATCAATTTATTTTTTGGCATCTGGATCCCTCTTTTCTCATTTTCTATTACTTTACTCGAAATTAATGCATATTATGTGCAGGGAGGATGACAGTTTGAGGGCAAGAGGCCAAAAAGAAAGGCTGGAGGTCCAGTGAAATTATCCGTGTCGTATATATAGAAGAAACTGCACAAAAAATCGAAACTTTTCCCTTATGCTGAAGAAGAAACCGCTTTTGAAAAAGAGCGATATAGTAAGGGCATAATAGGCCAGAAAATCAGGCTGTCCCGGGACAGCGCTGGCTTCGTTGGCGTATACTATTGAAAATGAACCTCCGAATAGCTGTGAAATCAATTCAAATCCGACAACTTTCTAGCTGCAGCCGGCCACTCGCCGCCTGCGCTCCGACAAGTGGCAAAGAGGGATGCTATGTTAAACAGGCTTGCATTAAAAATCGGCTTATTGTTTTTTGTTTTCATCATCATCATCGAAACCGTGTTGTTTCTGACACTGTACTTCACCTTTGTCGATGAACGGGTGGATGAAGTCATGACCAATTTACTGGCGCGAGGCAACACTCACAGCGAAGTTTTGGAAGACAGCTTTGAGCCTGCGACTTTGAACCATGTGGCGTTGATGGAATCGGCTTCTGATTTTGTCGTCATCATTACGGATGCTGCCGGCAATGAACTGGCGCATTCTGATTTGATAGAACCCGAGATGAGGGACGTGCTGGCGCACACAGATTTTGGGCAGGTGCCGCAGTACGGGAAGATTGTCGAAGAACGCTGGGACGAAAAAGAGTTTATTGCAGCGGACAGCCCGATTACGATTGAAGGCGAGCACCGCGGACATGTGTTCATGTTTGCGGAAACGAATCCCATAAAACAGATGGTCAGCCATCTGCGAAATCGATTCCTGGTGGTGGGGCTGATTGCAATCGGCCTGACCGTCATAACGATTTTCCTGCTGTCGCGATTGATCACAATGCCTTTGATCCGGATGAAACAAGCCACGGAGCAACTAAGCAAAGGAAACAATCAGGTCAAGCTTACTATCGACCGAAACGATGAGCTTGGCGAGCTGGCGAACGCCATTACCACTTTATCCAATGACCTGGACCGGATGAAAAATGAGCGCAATGAATTCCTGGCGAGCATCTCGCACGAATTGCGGACGCCGTTGACCTATATCAAGGGGTATGCCGATATTGCAAGCCGGCCGGATGCTTCTGAGGCAGAAAAGGAAGAGTACATGGCAATCATTCAGGAAGAGACAGCCCATCTGACGAGGCTGATCCGACAATTATTCGAATTGGCGCAGTTGGACCATAATAAATTCGCAATTAACAAAGAATATTTTTCAGTGGATATGCTTTTTAAATCCGTTTCCGACTTGGTCCGTCCGGCTTTTGAAGAGAAGCGGATCACCTTGTCCATTGTTTCAGATCCGGACATTTCAGCTTTTATTGATCCCGAACGTATTCAGCAGGTTCTGCTTAATGTGCTGGATAATGCCCGGAAACATTCCCCCGAAGGCACGCGAGTGACGCTGCGGGGAATCCGGGATGAAGAAAAGGTCGTGATCAGCATCAGCGATGAAGGAGAGGGCATACCGGAAGATGATGTTCCTTATGTATTTGAGCGGCTGTATCGTGTGGATAAATCCAGATCCAGAGAATCTGGAGGAAGTGGCATCGGGCTGGCGATTGCCAAAGAAATCGTCGAATCGCACGGAGGCTCCATCACGCTCGAAAGTGAGCGGGGGCAAGGAACCGTCGTTCGGATTGAACTGGAAAGGGGGAATTCTCTTGCAGAAAGTCCTGTTGGTGGATGATGAAAAACGAATGCTGGATTTATTGGAGCTGTATTTGAAACCGCATCACTATCTGTGCAAAAAAGCGGTTGGCGCGTATGAAGCCCTCAATTTTCTGGAAACGGAAGCTTTCGATATTGTCTTATTGGATATTATGATGCCGGAAATGGATGGCTGGGAACTGTGCCGGGAAATCCGGAAGTTTTCGGATGTGCCGATCATCATGCTGACCGCGCGGGAGCAGCAGAACGATATCATAAAGGGCTTGAATCTCGGAGCGGATGATTACATGACGAAGCCTTTCAACGAGGAAGAGCTGCTGGCGCGGATGGGAGCGCTGCTGCGCAGAAGAACGCCGAAAAATGTCATTGAAGTGAATGGTTTGTTGTGGGAAGAGGAACGGTTTGAACTCACATACCAAAAACACGCCATCAAATTGACGCCGAAAGAATTCCTGATGGTTGGCCATCTGATGAAACACCCCAATAAAGTTTTTACACGGGAACAATTGATCCAGCTGATTTGGGGCTTCGATTCGGAAACGGAAGGACGGACAATCGATTCGCATGTGCGAAACGTACGGGAAAAAATCCGCCAATCCGGTTTTCCAATCGATGACTATTTCATCACCGTCTGGGGAATTGGCTACAAATGGATAAATAACAGAGAATAATGCGTACTGACAGAAAAAGGGCAGCCGAAAAGAGATTTTCCGGCTGCCCTTTTTTGCATTTATTTACAGGATATTGCGGGAGGAAGGTTTCTCGACAATTTCTCGATATTCTGGTTCTATAATGGAAACAGAGAAACTGAATATTCGAAAAATATGATTGAGAGGTGAATTCCATTGGCAAAACATGAAGGAAACCATCACAATCACCATGATTCTCCAGATGAAACGGAACAAAACCATCATCCATCAGAACTCGATGAAGGTAGAACGATGATACAGAAAGAACAGAAGCAAATGGACCATAACAAACATGATCATAGCGGCCATAATGGACACGGCGATATGGTGGAGGATTTCAAGAAACGGTTTTTTATTTCATTGATCCTCACCATTCCGATTTTGGCGCTGTCGCCGATGATCCAGCATTTCATCGGGGTCGACTGGCGTTTTGACAACGATATGTACATCCTATTCGCGTTATCGACTGTGGTGTTCTTCTATGGAGGCTGGCCATTTTTAACCGGTGGAATTGCCGAACTGAAGGAACGGAATCCGGGCATGATGACGCTGATTGCCCTGGCGATCTCGATTGCCTATACCTACAGTACCGTCGTGGTCTTCGGATGGGATGGCAATCAGCTTTACTGGGAACTGGCGACACTGGTCGTCATCATGCTGCTCGGCCACTGGATTGAAATGCGTTCGATTATGGGAGCTTCGAATGCCCTTGAGCAGCTGGTGAAATTAATGCCGAATGAAGCGCATAAACTGGATGAAGACAAAGAAGTTCATGACGTTCCGCTGTCAGATATCCGGAACAAGGATTGGGTGTTGGTCAAGCCGGGCGAAAAGGTGCCGGTTGACGGCGTGATCGTGGAAGGGCAATCGACAGTGGATGAATCGATGCTGACCGGCGAATCGATTCCCATTGAA
>DATHVY010000061.1:0-13247 GCA_035461045.1 Planococcus sp. (in: firmicutes) | reverse complement strand
GAGGGAACGGGAAGACTGCAGGTTCATGACCAGCAGCTGTCCGTACTTTTTCAGCACTTCATGATTGTATTCCGTTTCACCAGCCTGAATCCGTTCGATTTGGGAGTTAACTTGCCGTGTGTAGTAAGACTGTTCTTCTTCACTTAAGTTGTAGAAGTTTCTGTCTTTCAATTGCCTGCCGAAAAACAGGTAGACCACAAAACCGATAACCGGCAGGAAAAATAAAATCAGCAGCCATGCCCAAGTGGTCGCCGGATCACGGCGTTCGGTAAAAATCACCACAACCGCCAGTAGAATGTTCAACAGGATCACAACGTTCAAGGTCCAGCTTAAAACGACTGACCAATCCATCCCATCACTCCTTTCGCCCCGTTCCAATTCTATTCTTTATATATATCCCATTCTGCCTTTTTATAAAAGCGAAAAGCCGTCCAGACGGAAAAAATCCGCCTCGACGACTTTATTTGATACTATCCAGCGCTTGTTTCACATTGGCAAACGATTCTGTAGCCTTTAAATCTATCCCACTGTTGACAATGGTTTGCACAAGGTCCGGGCGCAGGCCAGCAACTACCACATGAATCCCCATCAAGCGAAGTGTTCCACCAATCTGTTGGAGATATTGCGCAATATGGGCATCAATCGTCACCACACCGGAAAAATCGGTGATTACGTGGTCCACGTTCATCTCAGCGATGCTCGGAATGACGTTTTCCAGGATATGATTGACCCGGTAGGAATCAATATACCCAATCAGGGGCAGTACGACCAAATCACTCCGGATTGGCACGATCGGAGCCGATAGCTTGATCAATTCCTGGTGCGTTTCCGCCTGCTTTTCATCCGTCAAACGTTCGAACGCAAAAAACGTCTCGTTCAGCGAAATATCCAGCATCATATTGATCCGCTTCAGGATGAACGCAAGGGATTCCACCTCTAACCCCAGTTCCAAGCTAATACGCGTAAACATCTCATTAAAAACTTCCCGCGTCGGTGGATAGCGGACTACAATCTCGGAAATCCTGCCACCTGAAGACACTTGCATTTCCGCGTTTTTTTTGCTCCAGACAATCAACGATTCCGGCACACAGTCCTCTTCGTCAGCCGTCAACGAATCAGCGAAAAACCCCAGCAACTCCACATACATGGCAACTGCCTGTTCTTTCTCCCAATCCGGGACGTCTAATTTTTTCCGTTGCACAACCGAATCCACCACTTCCAAAGCCAGAGGCTCTGAGTGACTCGTGATGTATTCAGTGAAATTTTCATAGGAGATCATCTGCACTTCCACCTTTTTCTCATAATGCATCCATTATACCCTAATATTGCTCCTTATCGACTAGGATATTCCTAATAAAAGTATATGAAGTAGGTGAATTTCATTTATTGCGATTATATCATATGAAAAACAAAGAGCTGATCCACTCAAAAAAGAAAGCGAGCAAATACAAAGGAATCCCCACCAGGATCGTGCCGGTAATCAAATAGCTAAAAACGAAAAGCGGCACACTCAAGACATCGTAAATCAAGCCAGCCAAGTAATCGATCAACCGCAGCATCAACATCGCCCCTTATCTGTTCATTCCCCTACTCTCACATGCTCTCCAATAAACTCCTCCAGCCGCTCCTGGTATTCACCTGTCGCCACCGTATAGGATTTCACATGCCCCGCATCAGGTACTGTCCATAGGACCGACTGATTTCCTGCTGCTTCATGAATTTCTCTCGACATGGATATTGGCACCAGCTCGTCCCGCTCGCCGTGGATGAGCAACAAAGGACGCTCATTCTTTGCGGTCTGTTTCAGCGCAGACGCTTCCTCAAAACTAAAGCCCGACCTGATCCGGGTGATACCGCTCGTCACTGGTATGAGGGGAAACGCCGGCAATCCATAGATATGCTTTAGTTGGTAAGACAAAATGTCATTGGCAGATGTATAGCCACTGTCCGCGACGATTCCGGCTACTTCTGCTGGCAGTTCTTCCCCGCCCGCCATCAGGACCGCGGCCGCTCCCATCGAATGCCCGTGCAGCAGCAGATTCCGGATATCCATTTCCTCCACGAGAAGCTCTGTCCATTGCACTAAATCCAGCCGGTCATGCCAACCAAACCCCATATAGTCTCCTTCGCTCTGGCCGTGCCCACGCGCATCGGGGATCAACACATCAAAACCCTGCTCATGGTAAAACTGGACAAAGTCGCCCATCTCTTCACGCTCACCCCGAAATCCATGGACCAAGATGACTGCTTTTCCACTTGCATCTTCACTTCTTAAAAAATCTCCCGCCAATAGAAGCCCATCATGGGATTCCATCGAAACCTCTTCAAATTCCTGTTCTTCATACCATTCCGCGGCATCTTCGAGCAATTGGATATTCTCCTCGCTGATGGTCACTGGAATCTCTTCTTCACTGTGAAGGTCGACTTCGGTTCCCCGCTGCACCGCTTCGCCGTAAAAATAGTCTCCGGCAAAAGCCAAGGCGATGATGATGCACGCCAGCACACTCGCTGCGGCAATTAATAATTTATTCATAAAAAAATCTCCGTCCTTTTTAAGTTTCTATCTGTACGCACCCTGACAGTCCTATTTTAAAATATTCTTGTTTCCATTATATCGCTTTGGCACCAAAACGATAGAAAAAAGCCGGATCCGCTTTGGACCCGGCTTGCTGTTTCTTAATCCAACACTCGCACTTCAACGGGGATGAGCGACTCGGTCAATTGCTCCCTGCGCTGTTCGTGCTGCGCAGGCAGCATCAGGTTCTGTCCCATCGTTTCAAACGTTTCATCGTGCGCAAATCCCGGGGGATCTGTTGCGATTTCAAAGAGGATATCGCCTGGCTCTTTAAAGTAAATCGCGTTGAAATAGTTGCGATCCTTGACTTCCGTAACACCGAAGCCTTTGTTGCGGACATGTTCCTGCCACGCCAAGTGGTCGAGGTCATCTTCTGCGCGCCAGGCAATGTGGTGGACGACGCCAACGCCCAGTTCTCCTCGGCCTAGTGGCGTCATTTTCACGTCAATGACATTGCCGATATCTCCGTAAGACTGGAAACGCATCAAGTCGCCTTCTTCGCCAACCTTCTCAAGCCCCATCACGTCTTCCAACGTGGTCGCCGATTGAGCTGGGCGCGTGGACAGAAGCGTCGCGCCTCCGAACCCTTTAATGGCAACTGCGGCTGAAATGCCATCAAACTCGCGCGTGCTGGCGTTGCCTTGTTCTCTTTCTACCAGCTCCAGCTGGAGTCCGTGGGTGTCTTCAAACAATAAATGATCTTCCCCGAAACGTGATTCTTTTCGGAAATCGATATCGAACTTGGACAAGCGTTTCTCCCAGAACGGCAATGCACCAATCGGTACCGCATAAGATGTTGCGCCAACTTGGCCGCCGCCAACCTTCCCAGCACGTGCATTTGGCCACGGGAAAAATGTAATGATCGTTCCCGGTTCGCCGTTTTCGTTGCCGAAATACAAATGGTATGTTCCCGGATCATCGAAATTCACTGTCTTTTTCACCATGCGCAAGCCCAATACACCTGCATAGAAATCCACGTTTTCCTGCGGATGCCCGACAATCGCCGTAATGTGATGAATCCCGGCTGTTTTTTTCATATTCTTTCCTCCTAATTAATCGGTAAGATTTTTTTATTGATTATTTGGGTCTGGCAATATCAAACATCTCGCCGATAGCAGCGTAGTTCGCACCTGCCAAGCGGCTCACGGCGTTCAACCCCCTAGGATCGATACGTCCATTTTCATAGATGGCGCCATCGACATGAAAGCGGACAACTTCTGCGATGAATAAATCACTGCCCGCTCCACCTTCCCCAAACGGAATGGCTTGCACCAACCGGCATTCCATACGGATTTTCGATTCTTTGATACCTGGAACCGAAACCACCGAACTGGCGATCAGTGATAGACCGGCCGCTTCCACTTCACTTTCCGACGGTGGCAGTGAAGCTGCAGTTTCATTAATTTTCGAGACATTTTCATCATCTACGATATGGACGACCAATTCGCCATTGCCGAATATGTTCCGGGCAGTGTCCTTCAGTTCGCCTGTTGGCCGCTGGATCGACAAGGACACCATCGGTGGATTCGAACTCACGATATTGAAATAGCTGAAAGGCGCTCCGTTCACAATCCCCTCTTCTGACTGTGTCGTAACAAAAGCGATCGGCCGCGGAATGATCGAACCTACTAACAATTTGTAATTATCCCGCTCACTGTTTTCTTTCGGATCAATCGAAATCATCTTCTGCCTCCTTCATTTATTATCAAATGAAAACGCAGAATGCGCATACGCTGATGCACATTCTGCGAGTGGGTCTACACTTTATTGACGTACGGTTTTCAAAGCGGTCGACCATGGAATGACCTGGTCAAGCATTTGATTGACCGAATCCGCTTGGACCGGGGCCGCATTCAATTGCGCTCCGTTTTCAAAATCGGTGAACAGCGACAAAGCCGGATGGACACGGACGTCCGCTATGGACAATTCGCCGAGGATGCCGCGCAGATGTTCCGCTGCACGTGCTCCGCCAACTGAACCATAAGAAACGATGCCGGCTGCTTTGTTGTTCCATTCCGCACGCAGGTAATCCAGGGCATTTTTCAACGAACCCGTGATCGAGTGGTTGTATTCCTGTGTGATGAACACGAATCCGTCTTGTGCTGCGATTGCCTGGGACCAACCGGCTGCACCCGATGCGTCGCCCCCATTTTCACCCAGCAGCGGCAATTTATAGTCTGCGATGTCGATGATCGTATAGTTCGCGTCTTTGCGCTTGTCTGCCAATTCTTTTACCCAGTTGCCTACTTGCGGGCTTAAGCGCCCTTCACGTGTGGATCCTAAGATGATGCCGATGTTCAAAGTTGTCATTGTTGTTTCCTCCTCTTCGTTTATAAATACTCTTTTTCTATAGTGAGCGTGCTCCGCACTGTATCGATCGGACGCACTAATTTCTCTATTTGATCGCGCTTCGGCTCCAAGAATGGCGGCAGCGACAGTTTTTCTCCGACCGTTTCATACGGCTCATCTCCAAGGAACCCGGGTCCGTCTGTTGCCCATTCGAAAAGGACTCCTTGTGCGACACGCGCATACAGCGACTCAAAGAAGAAACGGTCTACATAACCGGACGTTCTGAATCCGATTTTTTCCATATGGGCAATCCATTCTTGCAGCACGCTCGTATCCGCGACACGGAAAGCCGCGTGGTGGACCGCGCCATACCCTTGGCGGCCCGGAGGAAGAAGTTTGTTGTGTTCGACAATCACTTGCGCACCGTTGCCGCCTTCGCCCATTTCGAACAGGTGGAAACTACCTTCCTTCGCGATTTCACGCATCAGCATCGCTTGTTCCAATACGGCTTTGAGTTGGTCGAATTCCGCGATGCGGATGTGAATCGGACCTAATCCCGTAATGGCGAATTCCAGTGGAACCGGCCCATTCTGCCAAGGCGTGCCGGATGCCACACCTTCATTCAGCTCATCTGAAATCAACATGTATTGCTGATCGTCGAAGTCGGTGAACGACAACGTTTTCTTGCCGAATACGTCTTCGATACCTTTATGCTTCACTTCATACTTATCAAATCGCTTGATCCAATACTCAAGGGCTGCGTCTGTCGGAACCCGGAAAGCCGTTTTGTAGATTTCGTTCGTTCCGTGGCTGCCTTTCGGCGTGTTCGGAAAATCGAAAAACGTCATATCGGTTCCGGCAGATCCCTTATCATCGGCGAAAAATAAATGATAGGTCTGGATATCGTCCTGGTTCACTGTTTTTTTCACGAGGCGCATGCCCAGTACATAGGTAAAAAATTCATAATTCTTCTCGGCACTGCTGGTAATGGCCGTTACGTGGTGCATTCCTTTTAGTTCATTCATGAGATCGTCTCCTTTAGAATGTAATTATCTCGAATTCGAGATATATAGTTTAAAAAAATAAACGTGCAGGCTTGCTATTTATTTTGAATTCGAGATAATAATACCATGCACGTTTTCAGGCGTCAACCATTTAAGAACTTTTGATCCCTTTTTGCTCCTTCATTTTATGAGCCGAATGCTTTGCGCCCCATTCGTGCATCGCTTCCAGGATCGGCTCCAGGCTCCGTCCATATTCCGTCATCGAGTACTCCACCTTTGGAGGCACTTGCGGATAGATTACACGCTGGATGATTTCTTCCTCTTCCAGTTCACGCAATTGTTTTGTCAGCATTTTTTGTGTAATTCCGGGCATATTCCGCTTTAGCTCACTAAAGCGTTTAGTGCCTTCCTGCAACAGGTATAACAAAATGACAGGCTTCCATTTACCGACAATAATGCCTAAAGCATCTTCTACCTGGCAGTTTTCGGGCTTTCGTTCCATTGTTTTCACTCCTAAGTATCTTTTTGTATACTATAGCACTTTGAAGTGCGTACTTACATTAAAACTCTCTGGAATTTATACTGATCGTAACCTCAACTAGAAGAAAGGCGGTTTCATTCATGGAAAAATATCGCATCGACCCTGACAAAGGGTTAGAGTTCGGCATATACACATTAGGCGATCACTTGCCAAATCCCGCGACAGGCGAAAGAATTTCAGCACAGCAGCGGATTCAAGATATCATCGAATACGCCCAGCTTGCCGAACAAGCAGGCATCGACTTTTTCAGCGTCGGTGAAAGCCATCAGGAATACTTTGCCACTCAGGCCCATGCAGTCGTTCTCTCTGCCATTGCCCAAGCTACCAAGAGGATCAAAATTGCCAGCTCTTCCACCATCATCAGCACGTCTGATCCCGTTCGCGTCTACGAGAACTTTGCAACATTGGACCTGATCTCCAACGGACGTGCAGAACTGGTGGCGGGACGCGCTTCCCGGATTGGTTTGTTTGAACTGCTTGGCTATGATGTGCGCAATTATGAAGATCTGTTCGAAGAAAAATTCGACCTTCTGCGCCTCATCAACGAAAACGAAACAGTGAACTGGAGCGGCGAATTCCGCGCACCCTTACGTAACGCCAAAGTGCTACCCCGCCCTGTCAATGGTTCGCTGCCGATTTGGCGGGCAGTCGGAGGCACGCCGGCAAGTGCGATGAAAGCGGGATACGCCGGCGTGCCGATGTTCATGGCGCATCTCGGCGGTGCCGCCTCAACCTTTAAACGAACCATCGACGCCTACCGCGATGCCGCAAAAGAAGGCGGGCACGACCCGGCGCAATTGCCAGTCGCCACTGCCGGCTTTTTCTACGCCGCAGAATCCTCCCAGCAGGCGCTGAAAGAACTGTACCCCCACATCAACGAAGGCATGAAGCTAACGAATGGTAGCGGATTTCCAAAGCAGCTGTTTGCTCAAGGAGTCGATCCCCACAACATCATGAATATCGGCAGCCCGCAGCAGATCATCGAGAAAATTCTTTATCAGCATGAAATGTTCGGCCACCAGCGCTATATCGCTCAAATCGACTTTGGCGGCATGCCAATGGACAACATCAAAAAGAACCTGGAATTGATCGGCACCGAAATCCTGCCGGCCATCAAAAAATACACCGCTAGAAAATAAGGAGGAAACCCCATGAAAATCGTCGCTTTGTCCGGCTCGCAAGTGGGATCGAAGACACGGACCGCTATAGATGCTGCCGTTGAAATATTAGCAGAAAAATACCCGGAAGCAGAAACGACCCTGATCGACCTGGCCGACTTTAAAGTCGAATTCAGCGATGGCCGCAATTACCTGGATTATGACGGAGACACAGGCTATGTCACTAAAACCATCATGGAAGCGGATGCCATCATCATTGGCACGCCTATCTTCCAGGCATCGATTCCAGCCACGTTAAAGAACATCTTTGATTTGCTGCCGGTTAACGCTTTTCGCGACAAAGTCGTCTCTATGATCGTCACGGCCGGATCATCCAAGCATTATTTGGTGGCGGACCTGCAGCTAAAGCCGATTCTTGCGTACATGAAAGCTCAAATGGTGCAAACCTTCGTCTTTATCGAAGAAGAAGATTTCTTTCAGAAAAAAATCATCAACCACGACGTCCTCTTCCGCATCGACCGCCTTGTGGAAGACACCGTAGTTTTGACCGAAACGTTCTCTAAAATCCGCGAGCAAAAAGAAGAAGCCTATGATTTTTAAGGAAGTTTCATAAGATAAAGAGAAGAGACGAGGCTGGAAATTCAGCTTCGTCTCTCCTTTTGTATGACTACCCTTACTCCTCTTACAAATTTGCATCCAATACTTGAAGTATTGCATGAGAATCGATGTTTCAATGGACGGATCAGAATAGTTGAATAAGCCACGAATAAAGAGAATAATAGCGAGTGAATAGCTAATCTTTTTTGAGAGTACTTATGCGCACTTACTAAAGCTATGGATGAAATGAATTTTATACAAACTCAAACAGTAGAAAGGTGAGAACTCTATGAAAGCTGTTCAAGTGACTGGATACGGTGATGTAGATAAGTTAGAGATCGTTGAATTAGCTATGCCAGAACCTAAAGACCATGAAGTGCTCATTAAGGTAAAGGCTTGCGCCATTAATAATACGGAAATTTGGATGAGAGAAGGAGCTTACGGAACTGGTGCAAAGTCCGGATGGCGGCCAGAAGGAGTACAATTTCCCCGAACCCCCGGTTCTGATATATCAGGGCGAATCGTAAAGATCGGGAAACACGTAGCAGAATCGATGATGGGAAAAGATGTTGTCCTCTTCCCATTCACATCAAGCGGGGATGAAGGCTTCGAACATATTTCAGAAGATATGTCCTTTATTGGTTCAGAATATGATGGTGGATATGCGGAATACGTGGTGTGGAATGCTGACCTTTGTTTTGATATGCCTCTTTCCAACTATACAGAAAGCGGGGTTTTTTCTGTTAGTGGGTTGACTGCATGGCATATGGCAGAACAAATTCAAGCTAAACCTGGGGAAACTATTATGGTAACCGGTGCAAACGGTGGGGTTGGATCTTTAAATGTACAAATTGCCTCTAATGTATTCGGTGCTAAAGTCATTGCGATTGTTGGTGACTTAGGTTTGAAAGAAAGATTGATGGAACTTGGAGCAACACATGTATTGTCTTACAAATCAAATAATCTTGCTAACGAAATACTGGAAGTGAATGGCGGCCCGATTGACTCCGTATTAGATGTGGTAGGCGATGCTTTGTTCTCAACTTCCCTTCAAGTACTGAAAAAGGGTGGCAAATTCTGTACATCCGGGTCTGCAGGTGGTCAGCACACAGAACTTGATTTTAGAACGTTGTATTTAAAACATATTACGCTTTATGGGTCCGTTTTGGGCACTAGGAAAGAATTTAAACGTATGCTTAACGCTGTTTCTGAAGGTAAAATTAAACCGGTCATCGATCGGACTTTTCCTTTGGAAAAAGCAAGAGAAGCTCAACTTTATTTTAAGAAAACAGGGAAGTTAGGAAAGATTGTCTTGCTGCCATAAAAAGAAGTAAATTCTAAAAAGCACATGTTTACGAACGCTCAAAAAAAGTTTGAAAACGAAAATAAGAACGTTCGTAAAAGTGTCAAAGCACTTTTCGAACGTTCTTATATTTATTCACACTATACTCTTACTCCACCGTAACCGACTTCGCCAAGTTACGTGGCTTATCCACGTCACAGTCTCTGTGAAGCGCTGCGTAATAACTGATCAATTGCAATGGAATGACTGAGACCAACGGGGACAGCATTTCCTGTACTTTCGGAATCACGTGGCTGTCGCCTGCTTCCTGCAAGCCTTCCATCGAGATGATGCAAGGGTTCGCACCGCGAGCTGCCACTTCTTTGACGTTGCCGCGGATGCTCAAGTTCACTTCTTCCTGAGTCGCAAGGGCGATGACAGGTGTTCCTTCTTCGATCAACGCAATGGTGCCGTGCTTTAATTCGCCCCCGGCAAATCCTTCTGCCTGGATATACGAAATCTCTTTCAACTTCAAAGCGCCTTCAAGTCCGACATAGAAGTCGAATACGCGGCCGATGAAGAAGCAGTTGCGCGTTGTGGAAAGGAAATCGGTTGCAATCTGTTCCATTTCTTCTTTTGCGTCCACTTGAGCCTGGATAGCGTTGGCTACAATGCCCAATTCCTGTACAAGGTCAAAGCCGATGTCGAGGTTGCGCGCTTCTGCAGTCACACCTGCAAGGATAGAGAGAACCGCCAACTGTGCAGTATAGGCTTTTGTCGAAGCTACTGCGATTTCAGGACCTGCATGCAGCAGAAGCGTATGGTCCGCTTCACGTGACAACGTAGAACCGGCTACGTTTGTAATGGTCAAAGACGTATGGCCGAGCTTTTTGATTTTCACAAGCACTTGGCGGCTGTCAGCCGTCTCCCCGGACTGTGAAATAAAGATGAATAACGGGTGGTCCGACAAAAGCGGCATGTTATAGCCGAATTCGCTTGCCACGTGTACTTCCACCGGAATTTTCGCCATTTTCTCAATGTATTCCTTGCCGATCAATCCGGCATGATAGCTCGTACCTGCCGCGATGATGTGGATGCGGTCTGCCGCTTGCATAGCATTCAAGATTGCTGGCTTGATGGTCAGCTTGCCTTGTTCGTCCTGGTAAGCTTGAACGATTTTGCGCACGACTGCCGGCTGCTCGTCGATTTCTTTCAACATATAATGAGGGTATGTCCCTTTTTCAATGTCGCTCATGTCGATTTCCGCTTTGAATGATTCACGTTTAACTGATTCGCCGTCCAACGTGCGGATTTCTACTGAATCTTTGCGGACGATGACAATTTCCTTGTCCATCAATTCCACGAATTCATCCGTTACTTGCAGCATGGCCATTGCATCTGACGCAATAACGTTGAATCCGTCTCCAAGCCCCACAAGTAGAGGGCTTTTGTTTTTCGCCACGAAAATCGTCTGTTCTTCTTCAGCATCCAACAAAGCGATGGCGTAAGAACCCTTCAAAAGCGTCAGTGTTTTGCTGAAAGCTTCTTCAGTTGTCATGCCTTCATTCACTAGTTTGCCGATCAACTGAACCACAATTTCTGTATCCGTATCGGAGATCATTTCCACACCGTTCAAATAATCGCGCTGAATGTGGTGATAGTTTTCAATAACCCCGTTGTGTACCAAAGTGAAGCGGTCAGATAAGTTCTGATGTGGATGCGCGTTGACCCGGTTCGGCTTGCCGTGCGTTGCCCAGCGTGTATGGCCGATTCCCGTGCTGCCTTTTACATCTTCCGAAACAGCGCCACGCAAATCGATGATGCGCCCTTTTTCTTTGAACACGGTGATGCCTTCTCCATTGCGAATGGCGATTCCCGCTGAATCATACCCCCGGTACTCCAGGCGCTCCAATCCTTTCAATAGAACTTCTTTTGCATCGTTTTCCCCAATATATCCTACAATTCCACACATAATCCAATTCCTCCAATTTCTAATCTCTTCAAAGAAGCGTTTTACGATATCCGCAAACGCTCCAAATGAGCCCATCCATTTCCTTGTGCAGTTGATCGCTCAACTGTTTTAAAAATGGATATAACGACCGGGCTTCGCGGCCGGGAGGTATCCGCCGAAATCTCGATACTCCTCCTCCTCGTCTACTGGAAAAAGATTGGTCCATCCGATTTTTCCAGTACTGGCGCTTTTAACTGGTTTCCTTTCGCACTCTACTTCTATCCCCCTCCAAATGCGGCTATAAACAGCACTACCATCATACCTTTTTGATCCCTTTTCGTCAAACAGACCTCATTACTGTCATTGTTCAGTAAATATTAGGACCAATGGTCCTTTGATCACTTATGCGAAACCATGAATAATAAAAAGGTCCAAAAGCTTTCAGCTTCTGGACCGAAAATTGTTTCTTAGTTCATTCCCATTTCTGCTCTGACCACATCTGCAATCCGCTCTACATAGCTTTCGCAATCTTCCGCAGAGGCGGCTTCCACCATGACGCGAACTAATGGCTCCGTGCCGGATGGTCGTACAAGAACACGCCCGTTGCCGTTCATTTCCTCTTCTACTTCCGCAATCGTCGCAGCGACTTTCCCGTTATCCGTTACCGCGTGTTTATCGGTAACCCGGATATTAACGAGCTTTTGCGGGAAAATGGTCATTTCAGAAGCAAGTTCCGATAATTTTTTGCCCGTAATTTTCATAATATTGACCAGCTGCAAACCGCTCAATAAACCGTCACCGGTTGTATTGTAATCCAGGAAGATGATATGGCCGGACTGTTCGCCGCCCAAGTTATACCCATTCTTTCTCATCTCTTCCACTACGTAACGATCCCCTACCGCCGTCTTGTTGCTCTTCATACCATGAGATTCAAGTGCTTTGTAAAAGCCCATGTTGCTCATCACAGTGGAAACAACAGTGTTGTGGTTCAAGCGGCCTTCCGAATTCAAATGTTTTGCACATATGTACATGATTTGATCTCCGTCCACGATATTTCCTTTTTCATCCACTGCGATTAACCGGTCGCCATCACCATCAAATGCAAGCCCGATATCCGCATTTTTCTCCACGACCAATTTCGCCAGTTTTTCCGGATGAGTCGATCCGACATTTGCGTTGATATTCAGGCCAGTCGGTGACGCCCCCATGGAAGAAATATCTGCATCCAAGTCCGCAAAAACATGCGTAGCCAATGTCGAAGTGGCTCCATGAGCGCAATCCAACGCCACATGAATACCATCAAACTCTTCATCCACTGTTTGTTTCAAGTATTGAAGGTATTTTTGCCCGCCTTCAAAGTAATCCGTCATACTGCCGAGGTCTCCGCCAGTTGGACGTGGCAGAAGATCTTCTTCAGCATCCAGCAAGGCTTCAATTTCCGCTTCTTGCTCGTCGGAGAGTTTATATCCGTCTGAACCGAAAAACTTGATGCCGTTATCTTCCACAGGGTTGTGAGAAGCCGAAATCATGACCCCGGCTTCCGCACTCATCACACGCGTTAAATAAGAGACTCCAGGCGTGCTGATGATGCCAAGACGCATCACTTCCGCTCCCACTGAAAGAAGTCCAGCTGCAAGAGCCCCTTCCAGCATTTCACCTGAAATTCGAGTATCTCTCCCAATCAGTACTTTTGGTTTGTCTTTCGATGTTTTTGTTAGCACATAACCACCAAATCTGCCCAGCTTAAAAGCCAATTCAGGGGTCAGTTCAGTGTTTGCAACGCCTCGGACGCCATCTGTTCCAAAATATTTTCCCATTCTATTCTCTCCTTTATCCTCATCAACTTATCGGATATGATTACACTCAAGTTAGTTAAATTTCAATAATTGC
>DATHVY010000060.1:0-2935 GCA_035461045.1 Planococcus sp. (in: firmicutes) | reverse complement strand
AGCTGCAAGCGAGTAGAGTACAAAAATCCATTTAATATCTTTCAAGTCGACTACCTCCTGCAATCACTTCTTAAGAGAAAATCTTGTGAATTTTATCTTACATGTGCTATACTAACACAGTTATAGACATGAAAAAAGAATATTGGAGTGAAAGTATGACTAACCTACGTAACGATTTAAGAAACATTGCTATTATTGCCCACGTTGACCACGGAAAAACGACTTTGGTGGATCAGTTGCTGCAACAATCCGGAATTTTCCGCTCAAACGAACATATGGACGAACGCGCCATGGACTCAAATGATATCGAAAGAGAACGTGGAATCACGATTCTTGCAAAAAATACTGCGATTCAATATAAAGACGCCAAGATCAACATTTTGGATACACCTGGACACGCCGACTTTGGCGGAGAAGTGGAACGTATCATGAAAATGGTTGATGGTGTCCTATTGGTAGTGGATGCTTATGAAGGATGTATGCCACAAACACGTTTTGTTTTGAAAAAAGCTCTAGAGCAAAACTTGAAGCCAATCGTGGTAGTAAACAAAATTGACCGTGATTTCGCACGCCCTGAAGAAGTGGTTGATGAAGTCATTGAATTGTTCATCGAACTTGAAGCGAACGATGACCAATTAGAATTCCCGGTTATTTTTGCATCAGGCATGAACGGGACTGCAAGCCTTTCACCTGATCCTGCTGATCAGGAAGAAAACATGCAGGTTGTTTACGATGCAATCATGGAACATGTTCCAGCGCCAATCGATAACAGAGATGAGCCTCTTCAATTCCAAGTAGCGCTTCTTGACTATAGTGATTACGTTGGACGTATCGGTATCGGACGTGTGTTCCGTGGAACAATCGAAGTGGGCCAATCAGTTTCATTGATGAAACTTGACGGTTCTGTCAAAAGCTTCCGCGTTACCAAAATGCACGGATTCATGGGCCTTAAGCGCATTGAAATCGAAAAAGCTGAAGCTGGTGACTTGATTGCCATTTCGGGTATGGAAGACATCAACGTTGGAGAAACGGTTTGTCCTTCAGATCATCCTGAAGCTTTGCCGATTCTTCGAATTGACGAGCCGACTTTGCAGATGACATTCCTAGTCAACAACAGCCCATTTGCCGGTAAAGAAGGAAAATGGATCACTTCACGAAAAATTCAGGAGCGTTTGGATGCTCAATTGCAAACGGATGTATCACTTCGCGTGGATCCGACCGATTCACCTGACGCATGGGTAGTTTCTGGACGCGGAGAATTGCATTTATCGATTTTGATCGAAAACATGCGCCGCGAAGGATTCGAGATTCAAGTATCAAAACCTGAAGTAATTGTTCGCATGGTAGATGGAGTTCGTTGCGAACCAGTTGAACGTGTGCAAGTGGATGTTCCAGAAGAATACACTGGATCAATCATTGAATCACTTGGTGAGCGTAAAGGTGAAATGTTGGATATGGTAAATAACGGTAGTGGACAAGTCCGCTTAGTATTTAATGTTCCTGCACGAGGCTTGATCGGTTATACAACTGAATTCTTGACGCAAACTCGCGGATACGGAATCATCAACCATACATTTGATAGCTACCAGCCGGTTGCTACAGGCCGCGTTGGCGGACGTCGTCAAGGTGTATTGGTATCGATGGAGCGTGGTAAAGTATCCACTTATGGCCTAATGGGCATTGAAGACCGCGGAACCTCATTTGTTGAAGTTGGTGCAGAAATCTATGAAGGAATGATCGTGGGCGAACATAACCGCGACAGCGATTTGACGGTTAACATCGTTAAGATCAAAGCTGCTACAAACATTCGTTCAGCGAACAAAGACCAGACGACAACTATGAAAAAAGCGCGTCTAATGAGCCTTGAAGAAGCTTTGGAATACTTGAACGACGATGAGTATTGTGAAATCACACCGCAAACCATCCGTCTGCGCAAGAAAATCCTTGATAAGAACGAACGTGAACGGATGGCTAAGAAAAAGAAAGTTGCCATCGAAGAATAAATGAATGGGAAGGATGTATAACCCGTGGACGATCAAGCTTTTGTCTATGAAAGTATGTATCCGGTAGCCCGTATTTTATATCAGAATTTGCCGAGCTATGAAATGGCGGGATATGCATTATTTGCGGTAATCTTCCTGTTATCGGCACTTGTTTATAAATTGGGTTTTGCAAAAAAACTGCCGCCCGGAAAAAACATTGTGATCGGATTATTTCTGGCAGTCGGTGGATTGGGGCTTACTTTCTTGGCTTTCTTCCTGCCGGTGGTCGAGGGACTCGTGATTGCTGTAATGATCCTGGTCCTATACAAAATTCGGCTATGGCGTGAAAAACGCGAAAACGCAGACGCTGCATCTCAATGAGATGCAGCGTTTTTTTTGCTGTTTGATAGCTGGATCGTTCTTCTGATTTCACAAAAAAATGTCGCTCCTCATTGAGAAGCGACATTTTTGCGTTCGAACATTTTATAAAGGATCGGCAAGAGCAGGGCATAGGTCAAGTGGGCAAAGGTCCAGTATAGGATCGCTGACACATCTGTTAGTCCTGGTACGTCATCTCTGATTGCCATTGAGGACAATATGAAGTACAACGGAAACAATGGCAAACACATGACTAGGCTGATGATCACCAGCATGCTGAACGAGAACGGTTTGAGTTTGGCGATATAAACATATACGATGCCGATGATGACAGCAA
The DNA here is from genome assembly GCA_035461045.1 of Planococcus sp. (in: firmicutes). GTDB lineage: Bacteria > Bacillota > Bacilli > Bacillales_A > Planococcaceae > Planococcus. The sequence goes on along the minus strand of DATHVY010000060.1, from coordinate 238 downwards.
TGATCAAGTGGAAGAAGAATTCCACAGGTTCGGACCAGTCAATTGAACCGAAGAATGGCAGGAAATCTACATTCAGTAGTAGAGTATAGATTTCTTCTCCTGTAACTGCCTGAATCCATTTCATTAAAAATCCGAGAATGATGCCGCTCCAAAGACCAATCCAAATTCCTTTTAGAATCTTCATCAGAATTCATCCTCAATGGTCCGGGAACTTCGATAAAAACGGAAATTGCCGGTC
>DATHVY010000059.1:0-10480 GCA_035461045.1 Planococcus sp. (in: firmicutes) | reverse complement strand
GCCAGTATTACCTGGATCGAGTTATAAGGGATTGGAGCTCGCGCTCGCATCTCAGCCAAAAGTGGGCACCCCCAGTGCAGAAAACGGTATGCGGTTTTTGTGTGCCGGGTGGTCCCAGCGATTTCAGTGTAACGAAAAACAATTCAAATGTAAACGAGGATTTTGAAAAAGGAATTTAAGAAGCCGAAAGAGAAAGAGATATCAGTAACGAGGAAGGGGGAGCGAAATGAACGCTTCGAAAGAAATTCTATCCGTCTGGAGAACATTTGATGACTTTCCGATGGAGACCTTAACGAAAGCGTGGTTTTTTCACCAGCCGGGGGAAAGAAAGCAACGATCGGTTTCCTTGATGAAAGAACACAAGCAGCAGTATGGAATCACTGGAAACTGTTTTGATCTGGCAATTTGGCTGGCGGACGAATTTGCACAACGAGGAATTACGGCTTATCCCGTGGGAGATGCTATCCATACAAGTGATGCGCACGTCGCCATCATCGCAGAGGATGAAAGAGCCAACCGTTTTCTATGCGACTTGGGCGACCAGTGGATTCAGCCCGTATTGATCGAGCAGGGGCACGAAGAATTTACAACTGAAAAGCTGGCAGGTTTTTTTCCGGCAGCTCAGATCCAAGTGATGCCGAGAGATGAAGAAGTGGAGATTCTCTATCATCGGCCAAACGGAAAAACCTCGCGGCAAACTTATCAGACGCGCGCAATCGGCTGGGATGAATTTCAGGAGGCAGCCGAACGCTCACAGCAGAATATTTACCCGAAACCATTGCTGGAAAAGAGGCTGTTACTCGGAAACGAGGTTACCCATTGGGAGTTTTTTGATTGGCGCAGCTTCTTGAGTACGAACGACGGGTTGCATAAAGATTCACCGCTTTCAACGGTGGAAGAATGGGTGGAGAGAATCTGGGAGAAGACAGGGTATGATCAAAGCTTTTTACGGGAGAGTTTAACGATTTATAAAGAGAAAAAATTTAAAAAGCATGATCAATAGTAACGCTTGATCATGCTTTCACTGATATCATTTGATGATCAGAACCGGACATTCGGCTTGATTGGCGAGTTTTTGGCTGACGCTGCCAAGAACGGTTTTTTGCATCGGATTCAATCCGCGGCTGCCGAGCACCAGTAAGTCATAATTGCCTTCATTGACGAACTCTAAGATGGTTGGTCCGGGCCTTCCGAAAATCTTTTCCACTTTATAGTAGACTTCTTTGTCTTCTAAGACTTTTTCCGCGGTTGAAATTCTCTTTTGATGGTTCATCTCCAACTCCATAGGAGCGGCTCCATGCAATGTTTCATTGGGTAAATCTTTGTGGGTTGCTACATAAAGGATGGTAACCTCAGAACCGGGAATGAGGGAAGCGATTTCTGCCGCATGTTTTGCGGCTCGCGTGGAATGTTCAGAACCATCTACTGCTAACAAGATCGACTGGTACATACTGTTTCCTCCTTTTTAAACTTATCGTATTTTCTTACTATTATTGTAACAGGTATTGATGCATTGCGTCGTCCGGTTCAAACGCGAAAGAGTTAGCTGGATTCTGGAATTTAGTTGCATATTGAAAATTTTATTCAATTTTTTGGTAAGATATAGACTAAGGGATATTTAGGAGTTGTAAGTAGATGGATTCTTTGTTGTTTTTCTTTCTGGAAAATATGGCGTTAATCATCGCATTGATGTACCTGGCTTTGAAAGGAAGAGAAGCCTTTCTTTCAAAGGTGAAAGAACCGCTGCCTCTGTTTTTGATCTCTTCATTATTCATTGGCTTCCTGACTTTTTCGGTCATGCATAATCCTTATTTGCATGAAGGAATGCGCGTGGACTTGCGGGAAGTGCCTCTATACTTTATTTCATACATAGGCGGATGGAAACTGGGCCTGTTATCCAGCATTTTTCCCTTCGCATTCAGGTTTTCTATGGGAGGGCCAACAGTGGTTTTGGGTGTGATTCAAACCATTATACTGCCGGTGTTGATCGGTTCTTTGTTCCATCATAAGAAGTCGGCCAATTCGCCTTTCATGATTCTGAACCTCAAGCGCATGATGATCGGCTTTTTCATTTTTGAGGTGATAAAGTCTTTATGGATGTTCTTCGGGACGCCGGCTACAGTTTCGATGACGTTGGCCATGATCGTATTTGCGGCTGTTGCGGTGCTTGCGATGGGGTTGATGTTCAATGACGCCCACCGCAATTACAATTTAAGAAAAGAACTTGAAATTTACTCCAATCAAGATCCGATGACCCATTTGCCGAATATCCGGTATTTCAAGAATCGGATGAAAAAAATTGTGGCTGATAAAACCCCTTTCTCCATTGTGATGTTCGATGTGGATAATTTTAAACAGTATAACGACACGCATGGGCACCCAAAAGGGGATGGGGTGTTGAGGACGCTGGGCCAGTTAATGATTGATAGCTCAAGAAAGAGCGACGTGATTGCCAGATACGGCGGGGAAGAATTTATTTTGTGCTATACAGACATCGCCAGTGAAGATGACGCACTCCACATTGCGGAAAATTTCCGCAAGAAGGTTGAGGCGAATCATTTTGACGGTGAAGAAAGCCAGCCGCAAGGAACTTTGACCATATCGGTGGGAATCAGTTATTCAAAGGGTGAGAAAACGTTGGAGCAGGCGATTGAGGAAGCGGATATTGCTTTGTACAAGTCTAAAAAAAGTGGTAAGAACCGTGTGACACTTTATGAGAAGTCCATTTTAACAGCATATAATCAGGAAGGGTGATCTTTATGGCGAATCGAACCATCATCATTACAGGCGGAGCAAGTGGAATCGGCAGAGCGACGGCAATGAAATTTGCAAAAGAGGGTGATCAGGTGGTCATTGCTGACTCCAACGAAGCGGGGGGAAAAGAAACAGTTGGAGCGATCCGTCAAAGCGGAGGAGAAGCAGTTTTCATCCAAACCGACGTTTCCAAGTTTGGAGAGGTGGAGTCGCTGGTCGAAAAAACGGTCGATCAGTTTGGAACGCTCGATGTGATGTTTAATAATGCCGGAATCGGCGGGCGGAAGCATCTGTTGGATTACGACCTTGCTGACTACGAGCGCGTCATCGGCGTCAATCAGAACGGTGTGTTTTATGGCATGCTGGCGGCGGGACGTAAAATGCGGGATTTGGAGGTGAAAGGTGTAATCATCAATACTGCTTCGGTCTTCGGTTATTTGGCCTCAAAAGGCACCTTCGCTTATCAAGCGTCCAAAGGTGCAGTGCGAATGATGACCCAAACCGGGGCGCTGGAACTCTCACGTTACGGAATACGTGTAGTAGGAGTGGCTCCGGGAAGCGTAGATACCCCGATTATCCAAGGCTATAAAGACGCCGGTATGGAAGATTATATGAAAGCTCAGCAGATGCGCGGCGAATTGATCCAGCCGGAAGCGATTGCAGATGCGGTTTATCTGTTGTCGCTAAAAGAAGCGGATGCTGTCAACGGCAGTGTGGTCATGCTGGATGACGGATATGCTTCATTCAAGTAAGTCGTTCATTGCATGGACTGTGTCATCGGATTTTAGGGTGGGAAAAAGCCTTTACGCAAATAAATCTTGAGAATCGAAAATAAAATCGAAAGATCGCAAATAAATCCAGAATATCGCAAACAAATTGCCCGTAACGAAAAAAGAAGCTGTCAGTGGACAGCTTCTTTTTAGATGCGAATAAAATCGGTCACTTTCACAATTTCTATGCCCGCTTCCCGCAAAGAAGTTGAGATATTGACGGCAAACTCGAGCGCATTTGTGCCATCACCATGGATGCAGATGGTTTCAGCCTTGATGATAGTATCGGAGCCATCCACTGTCGTCACCTTGTTTTCTTTGACCATGCGAATGACTTGATTGATCGCAATCTCCGAATCGGTGATCAGTGCATTTTTCTCAGTTCGGGGAGTCAGTGAGCGATTCCTTTGATAGGTACGGTCTGAGAATACTTCACTTGCCGAGCGTAGCCCGATTCTTTTGCAGGCTTTGATCAGTTCGCTGTCCGACAATCCGAACAGCACCAGTTCGGGATCGATCCGGTAGACCGCTTCGGCAATGGCTTCGGAAAGAAGTGGGCTTGAGGCAGCCATATTGTACAAGGCGCCGTGGGCTTTGACATGCTGCAGCTTGCCGCCTTCCGCTTTGACAAAACCAGCCAATGCGCCAATCTGATAAACTGTCAGCTCATACGCTTCCTGTGGCGTTATCGCCATATTCCGGCGGCCAAAGCCGCTGAGGTCCTGCAAGCCTGGGTGGGCGCCGATGCCAACGTTTTTTTCGAGGGCAAGTTTCACCGTTTTTCGCATCGTGGCCGGATCGCCCGCATGAAATCCGCAAGCAATATTCGCGGAAGTTACAAAATCCAGTATTTCTTCGTCATTTCCCACTTTGTTAGAACCCAGGCTCTCACCCATATCACAATTCAAGTCCACTCTGAAAATCATTTCCATTCCTCCCGTTTCAATTGGATCCCCGCCTTGATTTGTTGAATCTGTTGCTCTTGCCCGATATAAAGCGCCTGTGATTCTTCAAGAGAAATTTTCCGGAAACTCAGCTGGTCGCCAGGCTTTAATTGGCTGATGAGCGGAAGGTCGACAGAAGCAATTTGTCCGATTTTTGGATACCCGCCCGTTGTCTGGCGATCTGCGAGCAGTACAATTGGATTTCCGTCAGATGGCACTTGAATCGAGCCGAATGCCACCGCCTCGGAAATCATTTCCGAGGATTTTTCCAGCAGCAGTGGAGAACCCTCGAGCCGGTAACCCATCCGGTCGGAATGGGAAGACACAGAAAATGGCTCAGTGAAAATGTGCTGCTTGCTGAATTCGTTGAATAAATGGAATTGCCGTCCTTCCATCATTCGGATGACAGGGCTATCGGAATAGTGCAAAGGCGGGACTAGCCAATCCATTTCCCTGATGAGAGCTGCAGTCCGGTCCACGGGAAATGGATTCAGTCCGATTTCGTCTCCCGCCTTCAATGCGCGGCCTTGAAAACCACCGATTCCAGCCCGTAAATAAGTGGATCGGGTACTCATCACTTCGGGTACTGCCAGACCCCCTGATACGGCCAAGTATGACCGACAGCCATTGCGGGGGGAGCCGAATGTCAGGGTGTCGCCTTTTTGCACAGCAATTGTCCGCCACATGCCCACTTCTTGGTCATTGATCTTGGGCGAGAGGTTGCCACCGCAAAGGGCGATGCATGTGTCCTCACTGAATTGAATGACGGGCCCGACCAATGTGATTTCCAGAGTCGCTGCGTTTTCTTCATTTCCGGCCAGTAAATTAGCAATCCGGTGTGCGAAGGGGTCCATTACACCGCTTGCGATGACTCCGTACTTTTGAAATCCATAACGCCCCAGATCCTGCACGGTCGTTTGCATCCCGCTTTTAATGATCTTCAGCATGTTCGTCCTCCTGCCAAGCCTGATAATCGCTTTCAGTTATTTCCCGGAAAATAATTTGGTCTCCTGCCCGCAACAGGCTTGGAACGTCTTTTTCTGGCCGGAAAAGTCGGAGCGGCGTCCGGCCAATTAATTGCCAGCCGCCTGGAGTTGCTATCGGATAAACACCGGTTTGAATTCCTGCAATGCCGACCGACCGTTCCGGAATGCTCAGCCGCGGCGAATCGCGTCTTGGTGCGGCAATCCTCTCAGACATGCCGCCGACAAACGGAAAGCCCGGCGCAAATCCAATCATGTATACGGAATAGGTGCCGCTTGAATGGATCTGGACAACTTCTTGCGCCGTCAACCCGTTGTGTTTGGCGACAAACTCCAGGTCGGGCCCAAACTTACCGCCATAACAGACGGGGATTTCAATGGTCCGTGGTGCTGCTTCAATTTCTTTAGGAGCCTGCATTAACAACTCTCTCAGATCGGATTCCACCGTTTGATAATCCGCTTGCAGTGGATTGTAAAAAACGGAAACGGTCGTGAAAGCTGGAATATACTCCACCATCCACTCGGGTGCTTGCTGCTCGAGCAGAAGTGAAATTTTTCGGATCCGTTTCTGCACTTCTTCATTTATTTCGATCGCCACATCGATCACAATTGCTTGGTCACCAAGTGATGAAAAAGAATAGTCCACGTTCTCACCTCATTCATAGGAATTATCTGTTTCTTTCATTATAAGGCTTTGGAGGGGTGAACAAAAGCGAGTAGAGGCAGGGTTGCTTGAAAAGATGGAACAGGATGGAGTTGAATATGTTCTGCAATGATTTTTTCTGCGCAAAAAAAGATTTACGCAAATAAACTCGGAATATCGCAAATAAAACTAAAATATCGCAAACAAACTCGTAATCTCACAAAAAAGAAAGCTGCCCGCGAGAGCGGACAGCTTCTTCATGTCATTCTTCGATTACGATTTCTTCGGTTACGTCCGCTCCATTAAAGAACTCGGCTGAAATTTCGGCAATAGTTCCGTCTTCGAGCATTTCGTCAATCACGCGGTTTACATTCTCGGCCAGCTCGTCGTTGTCCTGATTCATCACGACCCCGACTTGGGAAGGGCTGTATTGAATGTCAGGATGGATGGTGATGTTCAGATCGGGAAAAGCTGCGAGAGCAAGGGTCTGCAGGTAATAATCGTTCAAGATTACGTCGGTGCGGCCGATTGATACATCGCGCAAGTAAGTTTCGTTTGTAGCATTATCGTAAACGACTTCTTCGGCACCGTATTCACGCGCAAGTTGCATATAGACAGAAGTGGATGCGCCTGCGGCTTTTTTGCCTTCCAAATCTTCCAATGAGCTGATTCCTGAAAGGTCATCAGCACGGACAATTGCTGTTCCGTAGGAGTATTTGAATGGGGTCGAGAAGGTGAAGCTATCTTCGCGGTCTTCTGTGATTTCAATGTCGTTGGCGGCAAGGTCGACCTGGCCGGTTCTGACCGTAGTCAGCATTTCATCAAACCCAAGTTCTGTAAACTCTACTTCCAACTCTAAGCGTTCGGCGATTTCTTTAACCACTTCCACTTCAAAGCCGGTCAAGTCATCAGTATCTTCCTCGCGGAAAGATGTCGGGTAAAGCGTCCCAGACGTCGCGACTGTCAATACGCCTTCTTCTTGAATTTCGTCCCAGGCGGTCGCTGCATCTTCGGTGCTTTCATCTGTATCGCCACAGGCAGCCAACAGGCTTGTCAGCACAAGTGAGGCCGCAAGAAAAGTGGATTTTCTATTTAAAAATGTTGTCATATTCTTTCCTCCTCATACTATTTCAATTAGAACATAGCATGAGGAGGGCAAGTTCGCAAAGGTTTGAAACTGTATTTTAAAAAGCGGTAAAATTCAGTTTTTTATATATTGACCACTTTGGTCGACGGGTGTATGATGGAGTCGACTAGGATGGTCGACTGATAGGAGAGGTTGAACCCGTGGACAAATTTCTGAACCTCGAAGAGAAGAAAAGAAGAAGCATTTTGGATGCAGCCTTAAAAGAGTTTGCAGAAAATGGATTTGAAAAAGCTTCAACAAACCGCATCGTCAAAGATGCTGGTATCGGGAAAGGCATGCTGTTTTATTATTTCAAAAGCAAAAAAGCTTTGTACGAATACTTGGTGGAGTACAGCCTGGACATCGTCATCAATGAATATTTGAAGCGCGTGGACACCAGTGAAACGGATTTTATTGCCCGGCTGCAGCAAGCGGCTCAAGTGAAGATGAAATCGCAAACAGAAAATGAACAGGCTTTTCATTTCATGGGAATGTTCATGTTAAGCAAAGATGTGGATTTGCCAAAGCACCTGCAAAAGCGTTATGAAGATCTGCAACGGCTTGGCAACGAATTGCTTTATGAAGGGATTGACACATCAAAGCTCCGGAGTGATGTGGATGCAGACAAAGCGTTCAAGCTGATACGCTGGTCGATTGAAGGTTTTCAAACGGAGTTGTTGCAGCGTCTTCAGGGCGAGAAAATGGCAACAATCAATTTCGATTCTTATTGGGATGAATTCTATGAATATCTGCATATATTGAAAAAAACGTTCTATAAAGAACAGGAGGATCCAACATGACGGTATTAATGACCCGTGGCTTGGTAAAAAAATTCGGCGACTTTGCAGCATTGGATGGCGTGGATATTGAAGTGGAAAAAGGCGAAGTTTATGGCTTTATCGGCCCGAACGGTTCCGGGAAATCGACGACCATCCGTGTATTGCTGGGGATATTGAAAGCAACCGAAGGGGAAGCCGAGATATTCGGCAAAAATTCCTGGAAGGATGCGGTGGAGATCCATAAAAAAGTGGCTTACGTGCCTGGGGATGTGAACTTGTGGCCCAATTTGACCGGCGGCGAAGTAATCGACTTATTTATCAAATTGCGCGGCGGTGGCAACAAAGCACGCAGAGATGAATTGATCCGCAAATTCGATTTAGATCCAGGCAAGAAATGCCGGACCTATTCAAAGGGGAATCGACAAAAAGTGGCCTTGATCGCAGCATTCTCATCCGACGCTGACTTGTACATCTTCGATGAACCGACTTCTGGCCTTGATCCCTTGATGGTAAGGCATTTTGAGGAATGTGTCCTGGAAGCGAAAAGCGAAGGGAAAAGCGTCCTGCTGTCGAGCCATATTCTCTCGGAAGTTGAAAAACTGTGCGACAAAGTGGCGATAATCCAGCAAGGAAAAATCATTGAAAAAGGCTCACTGAGTGAATTGCGCCATTTGACAGGCTCAATCTTGCTGGTTGAAACCAAACGGCCGATGCCTCGCTTACATGAGTTGAGGGGGGTTCGGGGCATCCAAGAACAAGATGGGGTGGTGTCGTTCCAAGTGGACACTGAAGAGTTGGATAATGCTATGCGATATGTCAGCGACTTTGGCATTATCCGCCTGGAGAGCAAGCCGCCGACTTTGGAAGAATTGTTCATGCGCCATTACGAAGCAGTTGAACCAGTTGCGGATTCAAGGGCGGGAGGTAAGGTGTAATGGATAAGCATTTATTTGACGGAACAGGATCACTTGTCCGTTTTATCCTGAGGCGTGACCGGATCCGGATTCCGGTCTGGTTGCTCAGTTTCGCGGGAGTGTCTGTGGTTATAGCAAATGCATTCACGGGTTTGTACCAAGGACCGGCCGAAAGACAGGCGATGGCAGAAACGATGGTGAATCCAGCGATGACTGCAATGGTGGGGCCGGGTTATGGACTGGACAATTATACCAATGGTGCCATGATGGCCCATCAAATGTTATTGATGACAGCTGTAGTAGCAGGATTGATGAGCATTCTGCTGGTAACCCGGCATACCCGGACTGATGAAGAAGATGGCCGCATCGAACTGATTCGTTCGCTGCCAGTAGGCCGTCTTTCGAATCTGCAATCAACGCTGATTGTCATGTTGATCGTCAACGTACTGCTAGCGCTAAGCACGGGATTCAGTTTATATGCGCTTAGAATCGAGAGTATGGATCTGGCAGGGTCTATGCTTTACGGGGCGGCGCTTGGAGCGACGGGTCTTGTGTTCGCCGCGATTACCGCCGTTTTTGCACAGCTTTCACAAAACGCGAGAGGCACGATGGGGTTATCGCTTGCAGCTCTGCTGCTCGGTTATTTTGTCCGTGCAATCGGTGATATTGGCAATGAAGCACTGTCATGGCTGACGCCTCTGGGCTGGATTTTGCGCACGGAAGTCTATGTCAACAATTACTGGTGGCCGGTAGTATTGACTGTTGGGGTCTCGGGTGTGTTGGCGCTTCTGGCATTGTATTTAAATTCAATCCGCGACTTGGGTTCCGGTTTTCTTCCTTCAAGAGCAGGCAGGAAGCATGCTTCCAAGGCATTATTAAGCCCTTTTGGCCTGGCGTTCCGGCTTCAGCGGGTAGGATTGATCGCCTGGGCTTTCGGGCTGCTCTTGATCGGGGCATCGTATGGCTCCGTGTTGGGCGACTTGGAATCTTTTTTTGCAGATATCGAATTGATGCAGGATTTGCTGGTGCAAACGCAAGGGTTTTCATTGACTGAACAATTCATTCCGATGCTGATGTCTGTCATGGCCATGATCTCAGCTATTCCTGCGCTGATGGCAGTTCTGAAAGTGAAAAATGAAGAAAAAAACAATCGCATTGAACACTTGCTGTCGCGGGCAGTTTCCCGGAATCGGTTAATGGGGAGTTATGTCCTGCTGTCACTGATTGTCGGCTTGATTATGTTGAGCCTGTCAGGTTTGGGTCTCGGCATAGTCGGCAATGCCGTGATGGAAGAAGGCTTGTCGCTAGGGATGTTTTTCAATGCAGCAATGGCTTACATGCCAGCAATCTTGGTCATGGTCGGAATTGCATCAGTATTGATCGGCTGGGCACCAAAAGCCAGCGGTTTGGTTTGGGTGTATCTGGGTTACTCATTTACTGTCGTCTATTTTGGCACTTTGCTTCAGTTTCCGGAATGGGTGCAGAAGATGTCCCCATTCGGCCATGTCTCCAGGATTCCAATCGAAAACTTTGACTGGCCAACTGCTGCTGTAATGACTGGAGTAGG
>DATHVY010000058.1:0-6152 GCA_035461045.1 Planococcus sp. (in: firmicutes) | reverse complement strand
ATTCCACTACGAGGTAATGGTTGCCGTATTCGTCCCTCACCAAATCATTGGTCTGGATTTTGTGCATTCTCATCGTTACACATCCCCTTCCATTCATCGAATTTTGTCACATATTCAGCAAGTCTTGCTCATCTCCAAAATTCGTCGGATCAGAAAAATCAGCTACCTCTTCCACACTGCGCTTATCCGGAGCAGATTCATAGCTCATGAAAAATCGGTACCCATAAAACAGCATGGTGATTAGTACAATTAAGGCGACCACTGCTAACATGAATCTCTTTGCCATCGCTGCATCCCCGTTTTCTTTATAAACTCCAAAACTTCACTTAATCTTTATATTCAATTCTGCAAATCCCAGAATTATCCTTCTGATTCAAAAAATATTATTGAACTCGTCGCCCCTATATCTCCAGCAGTTTTTTATGCTATTCTTCCTGACTAATGATTCCACATGGTTGGAAACCAATAAAGGCCGCATCCTCACACGTTGAAAAGTGTTAGGATGCAGCCTTTTTGCCATTCAGATGGACTTTATATCATTGTGATTTCAGGCATTGCCGAACCGACTCATTCCCCCTAAATTTCAGTAGTGGAAATCAACTCGTAGACATAGATGCCATCAACATAATCAAGAACTTTTGTAACAGTCCGATAGGTTTTTTCATTACTTTTTTCCGTGCCATGAATGATGAATGTCTCGATGGTCGTCACTTCGTAATAATCCCCATCCAAAGCTTCGACTTTTTCAACAGTCGTAGTCAAATGTTCTTCCGTAATGCCTTTTGAATACATATAATCCACGAAATCGGATTGCTCTTCAGTCCGGGGACCATCCCCATAAACCATATAGGATACGATTGAAAAATCACCTTCATTGATGGCTTCAACACTGGCGTCGTTATAATCGCTCATGAACCATTCAGCATCTTCTTTTGAAAGAGAATAGGCATCTTCTTCCACCGCTTTTGAAGCGCCGGCCGTTTCAAAGACCTTCCCGCTTCCTTCGAGTGAAATTGTTGGGTTTATATTTAAAAACCAGTTATCTTCACTGTAAGCTTGAACCAGCCAGTTCTCGGTTTCTGTGTCATAGATGAAGTCTATGGAAACTTCCGTTTCAAATTCATCCAGCTCAGGAGTGTCTGATGAGTAATAATAGTCTCCATTGAACTGAAGTACCGCGTCAACTGTAACCGTTTCCCCGTCTGATAGAATAGCGATGGATTCTTCATCAACACCCACTTCAGTCAATGAACCCTTGAAGTAGCTGTCATAGCTTTTCATTCCATCCAGTTCTTTTTTAAATGCGCTAAGTTGATCCTTCCCGACACCTGTAAAAACCTTCGGGTCCCTTTGCGCATATGCTTGCACATACTCTTCCGCGAAGATCAGCACTTGCTCGATCAGAGCCGTTCGGTGTTTTTCTTCCAGACCTGAAAATTCGAGTGTATGGTAACCGGAAGTGATTGCTGCAGGCTCAGATAATTGGGTGCCCCAAGGAAAGGCGACTTCAGCCTGAGCAACCGTGCTGCCGTCCAGAAGAAGCGGACCGATTCCATCGGTTTCCCCATATTCGTCAACCGGGATTTCTTTGTCTCCGATTAGCACTTTATTGGCACCGGGATTTTTTGCGTTGAATGTTTCCAGTCCGAACATGACCGAACCGATAGGCAAGTTGACATGGATCGGCTCAATCGCCGAAGGGTCTGAATACATTGCTATCCCCAGCTCGAATGGATAGCTGAATTCAGCAAACTCTCCTTCGTAAATAAATTCCGCTTCGTGAAGACCCGGACTTAACTCCGAGAAGATATATTGCCCATCGGTATTCTTCACAGACGCAACAAGTTCGCCGTTCAAGCTCAACGACAAGCCTTCATCCGGAAAGTTAAATGACCGTTTCTGAGCAGGGATAACAACGCGATGAGCATCAAAGATGCCGATCACCTTCCCATTCTTTTCAACACGGGCGACGTCCTCCAGTTCATACGGGCTAATATCACGGTAATGGCCGATAAAAGCATCCGCTTCTTTAACCGTCATCGCCTGGCCGTTCGACAGCCATCCCTGTTTTGACAGGGCTTCAGCATCTTCGTTCTGTAAAGCCTCAAAAAACTTTGTCACCACATTGTCGGCAGATGCGGTTTTCGTCCCCCAGGAATATACGCCGATTAATGAAGCAAATACTAAAATTCCTGCCAGCGACAAGATTTTTGTCTTTAAGCTGAGCGGCTTTTTATTTTTAGCAGGGATTGCCGCTTCTTCAGGTTTCCGGGGATTTTGCTTTTCAACAACCAGCGCCGTGCCGCATTCGACGCAGATCCGGTTGTCCTGTTCATTCGCGTGTCCGCAATTCGTACAAAACTTCTTCATGGTTTCACCTTGCTTTCAAAATTTAAAAGTAGAATACATCACTGATTTCATTGATGTAGCGGCCGATTGTAGAATCAAAGAACACGGACATCAATATTGAAAAACCTATTGTAAACAGGACGATATACGAAAGATAAGCATAGAATGAATCGATTGCTTTAGCAGATTTTTTAAGCAGAACTGTTATCAGGTATAACGGCATCATGGAGATACCAAGGCTCAAGCTGATGAGCACCAATAGGTTTCCGATAAACAGAGACTCGATCAGCAATAGCAAAAAAGCTGCCAAAAGGAGCACCACTGCAGGAACCATCAAAGTGCCGAAAGAGATGACGATGTTTTTGAATGATTCATCCGGTCCGGCAAATTTATTCACCAGGTAAACCGATCCCGCTGACAACAGGAAAATTAGACCAAGACTCAAAACTGAGCTGAACATGACCGAGAAGAAGGACGGCATAACACTTTCAGATCCCCCGAAGAAACTTCCCATTTCACCGAAAGGCTGCAGGACCAAACTCAAATTCTTATAGATGGCCAATGAAAAAATAAGTGCAAATACAGCAAGCGTAATAAGTGCGTTCACCATCTGCCCGGCAGGCTGTTCAACAATGGAACCAGGTGTTTTTATGTACTGTAAAAAATAATTCCAGTATTGCTTTGAAGTCGCTTTCACTTTTTCCACGTGCTGATTTGGTTCTGACGGCGCCTGATAGACCGGAGCAGCCGCGATCGGTGTTGCAGTTGAATACGCACCGGCAGTTTCCTGACCTGTTGTGACAGTCGTTTCTTCTTTGTGTGCAGTCAGCACCGTGCCGCATTTTCCGCAGAACTTTCCTGTATCCTGCTCATGTTGACAATTCGAACATTTCATCATGTTTCCCCCTAAAAAGTTATGGTTATAAAATAGGTATAAATACCGGAATACAAAGATTCATATTCCGGATTAATTATAGCATCTTTTTACCCATTATATTTGAAATAATTTATAAGTAAAGGTAATTTTAGTAAAATAAAAAAGTGCATAAAATATGCGGTATCTTATTTTCCATACCATTGATAGTGGAAAGGTTTCCTTAATTTCATTATTTCAAAGTAAGAGTTTTCAGCATTTTTCCAGAAATGCACCTGCATTGTTTTAGAAATCAAAGAAAAGCTGCAGCCGGAACCAATGGAGGTTCCAGACTGCAGCTTTTCGCATGCAACAAACTTAACAAATTTGCTCCTTTAAAACCTATTCACCTGAAATGCTTCTCAACATACTCCGCTTCCTGCTCTTTCGTCATCAGCCCCGTCGCTCTCCCCACAGTGCCGCCATGCCAATCCCATATTGTGTTATGGACAGAAACAGCATTGCTGAAGTCGCCATTCTGCCAGGCCGTCAAATTCTCTTCATAGAAAGCGCTGTGCTCATAAGCATCGTAATTCTCCCTTACAATCTTGAGCATGTTGTCAATATTGTCCCCTGACATTTCGACCGCCCCGATCTTTTTGTCGGCGACGATTTTCTGGTGGGTCATCCGATGAAGATAGATCTGCACTTTTTCCTCTGCCATGTCGACTTCCACCTTGGCGGCAGCCTCTTCAACTTCTGCTGTGTTGACATCTGCATTACTTTCCTCGCGCTCGTCAATCCCATCCGCAATGGTCGTGATCTCTTCACCATCTGTGGAAGTAAAATCCTTTATGAACCAATATCCCGCTCCGCCGAGTACGGCCAGAGCCAGTATGGAAATCACTATCGTCGTAAATACGGTTCTCACGTTTTGTCCCCCTGTGTTGATCATCCAAACTTGCCGAATGACCTGATTAGTATGTATGCATCGCTCATATTATCTACATAATTATTGCATATGCAATATGACCTATACCAGTATACAGGAAAAACTACACTCCCGCTTCAATTTTGCCTGATAGGAAGTTTCAATCAATAAAGACAGGAAGCTATCACATAAGCCGCAAAACGGCATTCCAAAAAATCGTGTTGCAATCCCAGAAGCCCAAAGCGGTTCTTTTCTCTTCAACATCGGGGTATAATAAAGAAAAAAATGAAAGTTGGAAAATAGATGCCATTTACGGATTTGTCGATTGCTGCAGATGCTAAGATTTTGCCCATACAGGATATTGCTGAAAGGGCTGGAATTCCAGATGACGCGCTGGAGTTATACGGAAAATACAAAGCGAAAATTGATGTCAATTCATTGCCCCCTGCCACTGCTTTAGGAAAAGTCGTGCTGGTGACGGCGATCAGCCCGACACCTGCCGGAGAAGGAAAGTCCACGGTAACGGTAGGGCTTGCGGATGCATTCAATCAATTGAACGAATCGGTCATGGTCGCACTTCGTGAACCTTCACTTGGTCCGGTTATGGGCGTCAAGGGCGGCGCGACTGGCGGCGGCTTTGCACAAGTCTTGCCGATGGAAGACATCAACCTGCATTTCACCGGCGATATCCATGCCATCACGTCAGCGAACAACGCGCTCGCGGCTTTTATTGATAATCACTTGCACCAAGGCAATCCATTGAACATCGATCCAAGACGCATTACGTGGAAACGTGCGCTGGATATCAATGACCGCGCGCTGCGCCAAGTGACGATCGGTCTCGGCGGGCCGGCACACGGCGTACCGAGGCAGGATGGCTTCGATATTACGGTGGCTTCTGAAATCATGGCGGTGCTGTGCCTGGCGACTTCGCTGGAAGATTTGAAAGAACGGTTGGCAAGTATGGTCATTGGCTATACATATGACAGGATGCCGGTTTTGGTGCGTGACCTTGGTGTTGAAGGGGCGCTTGTTTTATTGCTGAAAGAGGCGTTTAAACCGAATCTGGTGCAAACGATTGAAGGCACCCCGGCGATTATCCACGGCGGCCCGTTTGCGAATATCGCCCATGGCTGCAACTCGCTAATGGCGACGAACACAGCCAGACGCCTTGCAGACATTGTGGTGACCGAAGCGGGATTCGGAGCCGATCTCGGCGCTGAGAAGTTTATGCACATCAAATCGCGCAAGGGCGGATTCCACCCGGATGCGGTCGTCATCGTCGCGACGGTGCGGGCGTTGAAGATGCACGGCGGCATTGCGAAGGATGTTCTCGCGGAAGCGGATCACGAAGCGGTCAGAAGAGGCATGGTGAATCTTGCAAAACACGTGGATACGATCCGCCAATTCGGCATTGAGCCGGTTGTGGCGTTGAATCGTTTCATCACGGACAGCGAACCCGAAATTAACGAAATCATGCATTGGGCGCAAGCTGAAGGCGTTCCCGTTGCCTTGACCAATGTGTGGGAGCAAGGCGGCGCAGGCGGTCTGGAGTTGGCCCGGTTGGTGAAGCAGGAATTGAACCGGCCGACGGATTTTACTCATTTGTATGAAGATACCGATTCGGTCGAGGAAAAACTTCGCATTATTGTGCAGAAGGTTTACGGCGGAGCAGATATTCAACTGACCGATAAAGCCCAAAAGCAACTCCTGGAATTGAAGAAATACGGCTGGGACGCGCTGCCGATCTGTATGGCGAAAACCCAATACTCGTTATCGGATCAACCCAAACTGCTGGGACGTCCGGAAGGATTTACCGTCACCATCCGGGAGATCATGCCGAAACTCGGCGCTGGCTTCTTGGTGTGCCTGACGGGTGACATCATGACGATGCCAGGACTGCCGAAACAGCCGGCTGCGTTGAAGATGGATGTTGGTGCGAACGGTGAAGCCATCGGGTTGTTTTAATTGGAGTGATTCTCAAAAGCTTGCGGGCTTTTGGGAATTTTTTTTGGTTTG
>DATHVY010000057.1:0-1973 GCA_035461045.1 Planococcus sp. (in: firmicutes) | reverse complement strand
TTAAAAGAAGAAGTGGAAAAAAGATGTCCAATATACAATCTAATTGTTGATGCTGGCGTAGCGATCGATTCCAAGTGGTCCAAAAAATAAAAACTTGGCCCTGCTTCACGAATAGAGAAAACGGGAGAGAAGATGTGCTTTTATTAGCCTCTTCTCTCCCTTCGTATTTAAGCAGCTTCTGATAAGTGCCGATGTGCAACCTAACCTCTCCCTACAAAACGGGGTGTTATTCAGTTCGCCAAAGCAATCCCGATATGCGCCAAATGATGCTCTTCGTGCCAGCTCAGTTTCGCCAGAGTTGCCGCGACAGGGATTTCGCCGTCCGTTTGATGGGTGAAGACACGCCCCCATTGCTCTTCCGTCAGACGCTGCCCGAGTGCGACGATCCGTTCGTTCAGCCCCTCCAGTATCCGGATGGAACTTTCCACCGGCAGCTTGCTGTCCGGAAGCACCGCCCATTGGTCTTCAGAAAATGCAGGAACCGTCGGATTCTCCTCCGTCAACGCCAGTTTCAAGCGCTGATACATCGCAATTTGAGAATCCGCAATATGATGCACAAGCTGGCGCACAGTCCAGCTGCCTTCTCTGTACCGCTTCTCCAAATCCGCTGCGTCCAATCCATCGACAGCTTCCCTGAGCCGTTTTGTGTAACTATCGATTTCCCCGAGCCATTCCTGGATATGCTCAGCTTTCACGTGGTCCGGAACCTGTAATTCACCAATAGGAAATTTTACATCCATTTTACCAACCTCTTTTCCTTAGTCGTATTCATCGGCTATCGCTTTTCGTCGTTCCTGCATCCCTGGCGCGATCAGCAAGCCGTTTTCAAGTTCAAAAAAACATCGATTTCCTTACCTTCTTCACGGAATAGCTCCTCCGGCTCGGCAACTCCAGGCAATTCAGCTGTCCGCCGTATGCCGCGCCTCCGTCAATGCCGATGATCCGATTGTCACCAAAATACACGTTGTAATCCCTTGTCCCCCGCAGCATAAATGCCGGTGTATGGCCAAACACTACCGTCTTCTCGCCCGAATAAGTCTTATAAAACTCCTCGCGGATCCAAAGTAATATCAAAGGATCTGTCTGCTCAACCGGCGTACCCGGCTGAACGCCGGCATGCACAAAAATGAAGTCATCCGTCTCATGGTAATAGTCCAGTTGCTTAATAAATTCGATGTGCTCCCAAAAGAGATCGGCCGTTGGAAGCGTCATGTCTTTTATGGAGGACTCGTAGCTTTGCAGTGTCGGCAGTGCCCCGTTTTGTGCCCAGTTCCCTTTGGCACCGGGTTCATCCCTTGCAGCATCCAGCATCATCTGGTCATGATTGCCCCTTAATACAATGGCGCCCCGCTCCTTCAATTCGATGACCCGCTCCAAAACCCTTCTTGAATCCGGACCGCGGTCCACGTAATCCCCCAGTAAAATCAACTCATCTTCGGCGGCGTCATACCCCGCTTTCTGCAGGAGCTTGTCAAAAAGTTTAAACTCTCCGTGGATATCGCTGATGGCCAAGATTCGTTTCATCGTCTGCACCCCTCTTCAGATTCTTCTGATACCGGCAAGCTCTATCCCTATTCCTTGTATTCCTTTTTGCCAGTTAATAATGCCTCTCGGACCAAATTTCGGTTTCTCTTGGAAGGGCTGCGGGAACAGTCACTTCCCAACTTCTAGACATCCGTTAAAGCGCATGTTACTCTCTTCGAAAGAAGCGGGTTTTGAATCCCCCAAACACAGAAAGCAGGTGGCGGTATGGACGGCAGACAGGATTTGGTGTTGCTGCTGGAGGAATACGGACATTCGTTTGGCATCCGGCTGCTCGACCGGAACGGTTTCGTTTTCAGCGACAACCGGTTCATGGGCATTCCAGCGGTCGGCGAAGTGCGGGTGCTTGTCGGCACGTTGACGCATATTTTCGGCAATTTCAACCGCGTCACATACAGCCGAAACTTTCAATGCGTCTGGGACCACGAAGC
>DATHVY010000056.1:0-1525 GCA_035461045.1 Planococcus sp. (in: firmicutes) | reverse complement strand
CGCTTTTGTTTTATCTGTAATCGCGGCTCTGAAATTTTCAGGGTCCGTCGCGTCTACAAATTTAGTAGTGATGCCATATTTCGGCAACGTGTTAGCGAAAAGATTATACGTTCCACCATACAAATTGTTGTCAGCGATGATTTCGTCGCCCGCTTCAGCAATATTCAAAATCGATAGTGTGATTGCAGCCATCCCCGAAGCAAGTCCGACAGCGGCCGTACCGCCCTCTAATAAAGCTACGCGCTGTTCAAATACATCAACAGTCGGGTTCATGATACGTGAGTAAATATTGCCTGTATCTTTCAGGCCAAAAAGATCCTGTGCATGCTGAGTATCTTTGAAAACGTAAGATGTTGTTCTATAAACCGGTACCCCTCTTGATCCGGTTTCATCCAGGGTATGTCCACCGTGCAATAATAATGTTTCGGGTTTGTAATTTGTCATGTTATTTCCTCCTAGTAGTTTCGATTGATGGATGGATTGTATTGACGAGGAGGAACACAAAAAGGCCCCCTTCGCTAAGAAGAGGGCCGTCATATACGGATTTACCTCCTCTCATCTGCCAGACCATTGTGCCGGTCTGTAGGATTTAGCACCTTTCCAAGCGGTATCGCTTGTTGGTTGCTGGGCATCACAGGGCCTATTCCCTCCGCCTCTCTTGATAAGAGTATTCAGATTTAGTTTTCCATCTTGTTGAGAAGTATAAGAAACTTACCCCCCTTTTGTCAACCCTATTTATCAAAATATTTTGAACCTGACTTCCTTGAAGGAAGCAGCGCAGTTATTGCGAAGAATCGTATGCCTTTCTTAATGGAGCGTAAATCAATAATATTGGAGCATATTCGCCAGACTTCTGTGCGTATTTCAACCTTCACGGTGCGTATTCACAAAATTCCCTCTCTTCATGCTAAAATATACTCAGTACATATTACAGGGGGACTCATATATGCAAGAAGTGTTGATTGAACGTTTAACTCGCTATGCAAAAATTGATACGCAATCTGATTTTGAAAGCACGGAAACACCTTCCACTCCAGGTCAATGGAATTTATTGAAAGAGTTGGAAAAAGAGATGAATGCGATTGGCCTCGAGGATGTCGGTATGGACGATCACGGCTATCTTTTTGGCACTGTGCCAGCGAATTCCGAGAAAGCTTTTCCAGTTATCGGCTTTTTGGCCCATGTGGACACTGCTACTGATTTTACCGGTAAAGGAGTCAATCCAAAGCGAGTAGACAATTTTGATGGCAACGATATCCAATTGAGCGAATCCATCACCATGGCAATCGCTGATTTTCCGGCTTTAAAGAATTATGTCGGGCATACGCTGATCACCACTGACGGCACGACACTGCTTGGTGCCGATAATAAAGCCGGCATCGCCGAGATCATGACTGCGATGGAGTACCTGATAGAACATCCGGAAATCGAGCACGGCAAAATTCGCGTTGCATTCACACCGGATGAAGAAATCGGCCGCGGCCCCCACAAGTTTGATGTGGAACGTTTCGGCGCTGACTATGCT
>DATHVY010000055.1:0-3259 GCA_035461045.1 Planococcus sp. (in: firmicutes) | reverse complement strand
CCAGTATCGAAGCGCTTCATTGACCGCATCTTTCAACGTGGCACTGCCCTTGGTCACACTTTCAACTCTAGCGCCAAGAAGTTTCATGCGAAAAACGTTCAATTGCTGGCGTTTAATGTCTTCTTCTCCCATAAAAATCACGCAATCCAGATCGAACAAAGCACAAATTGTCGCAGTTGCGACGCCGTGCTGTCCCGCACCGGTTTCAGCCACGATTTTGCGTTTGCCCATGCGCATTGCAAGCAACGCCTGGCCGATTGCATTATTCACTTTATGAGCGCCTGTATGGTTCAAGTCTTCCCGCTTCAAATAGATTTTCGGACCACCCAAAGCTTCTGTTAGGCGTTTGGCATAGGTCAACGGTTGTTCGCGCCCGACATATTCTTTCAGGTAGTGATGATATTCCTCGATGAACGCAGGATCATCCTTTGCCTCTGAATACGCGTCTTCCAGCTCTTTTACCGCTTTCATCAATGTTTCAGGAACGAATTGCCCTCCGTATTCACCAAAAAAACCTACTTTTTCAATTGTCTCTTCCATCGTCTCACCCTTTGCTTGTTGGATAAATTCCTGTATTTTCTTCGGGTCTTTTCTGCCGTTCGTCTCCACACCTGAAGACACGTCTACCATGTACGGGTGGATCTGCTCAATCGCTTCTTTGACGTTGTCGGGAGTCAGTCCTCCGGCAACAATCAGCCGTTCCGGGTCAATCTCTGCGCCTTCCAATAAGGACCAATCAAACACCCGTCCTGCGCCTCCCCGAA
Source organism: Planococcus sp. (in: firmicutes) (assembly GCA_035461045.1). Taxonomy (GTDB): domain Bacteria; phylum Bacillota; class Bacilli; order Bacillales_A; family Planococcaceae; genus Planococcus. The sequence goes on along the minus strand of DATHVY010000055.1, from coordinate 2,495 downwards.
ATTCGATTCCCGGCGCATCCACCAGTACAAAATCCGCTTTCGAAGATTTCAGTTTTGCCACATCTTCTTTACTGCGGATCGAAAACGCCTGGATCACCGGAACATCAATCGCTTCGATCAAACTATCCGGCTCATCCCCGTGCAATTGCACGATTGTCAATGGCACCCGCTTGATCGTTTCCTGAATTTCCGCAAGTCCAGCATTGACAAACACACCGATTTTCGCTGCATCGGCAGGAACGAGCTTCGCCAGCTGCGCTGCTTTTTCGATGGAGATTTGCCGCTTGCTCGGCGCAAACACAAATCCTATGGCATCTGCCCCTTCAGCTGCATGCACATGCTCTTCTTCCATCAACCCGCAAATCTTTACTTTTGTCATAAGCTGTCCTCCTCGCCCGTAGCCGCCAAGATCCATGCCTCTGGATCTTCTGAACGCATCAGCGCTTCACCTACCAGAATACCTGACGCGCCGCATGAAAATGCAAAAGCCGCATCTTCTTTAGTATTCATTCCACTTTCACTGATCAGTACCCGCTTGCCATCTCTCGGAAAGCTCTTCGCCAATTGAGCTGTTCGGTCAAGGGAGACTTCGAAGGTTTTCAAGTTCCGGTTGTTGACGCCGATCAGCTGAGCATCAAGCTGCAGCGCCGTTTCAAGCTCCTTGAGGTCATGCACTTCCACCAACACTTCCAGCTCCAAGGATTCCGCATACGCAAACAGCCGTTTCAACTCCTGCTTGTCGAGCGCTGCCACAATGAGAAGGATGATGCTGGCCCCAGCTGCTTTTGCCCGGTCGATTTGAATTTCACTGACCATAAAATCTTTGCATAAAACCGGAATGGATACCGCACCAGCTACAAGTTTCAAATCCTCGATTGAACCTTTGAAATATGTCTCATCCGTTAAAACCGAGATTGCGGCTGCACCTGCCCGTTCGTATTTTTTCGCCTGTTCCAGGACGTTCACTTCTGTCCGGATATCGCCTTTGGAAGGTGAGGCCCGTTTGATTTCCGAAATCACGCCTTTTTTGCTCTTTAAATGATCAATCAGCTTCGTTTTCTCCGGATACGCCAGCATTTCCGGTTTCACATCGCTGTAACTTTTTATTTCGAGCCGTTTCGTTTCAATGATGTCATCAAGAATCGTCATACAAACACTCCTGTCGTGATTCGATGCAACTCAAACACCCGTGCAGTTTCGCCGGATAGGATTGATTTGCGCGCCTGGTGAACTCCTTCAGCGACCGTCTCTGCCCTTCCGCTGACAAAAAGCGCCGCTCCTGCGTTAAACGCAACCGTATCCAAATAAGGGCTTTCCACTCCTTCAAGGACCTGCCGGAAAATCTCTGCGTTGCGTTTGGCGTCGCCGCCTTTGATCGCCTCAATCGGCGCCATTTCGAGCCCCGCTTCATGCGGATGCAACGTCATCCGCTGCGTTCCTTCTTCATTGAATACAATCAATTCATTTGTGCCGGCCAGAGACAGTTCGTCCAAACCTCCTGCACCATGGATAATTGCTCCACGTTTGCGGCCCAGCCGGATCAATGCTTCCGCCATCGGCATCATCATGTCACGGCGATAAACGCCGGTCATCTGGATTTCAATCGGCAGCGGGTTGGCAAGCGGCCCAACCAAGTTGAAGATACTTGGGCCTCCGATGCTTTTGCGGACTTCCCGCAATTGTCCAAGAGCCGGATGGACAGCCGGGGCAAACAAGAAAGCGATGCCCGTCTGTTCCACCATCTCCGGAATCGAAGCCAAATCCACCGCAGTGGAAATGCCTAATTCCTCCAGTACATCCGAGCTTCCCGTTTGGCTGGAAACGCTGCGATTTCCGTGCTTGGCCACTTTCATGCCACAACCTGCCAAAACAAAAGCCGTCAGCGTGCTGATGTTGAAACTATTGGACCCGTCCCCGCCCGTTCCACAGACATCAATCAATTGCCCTTCCACTTTTGGCAGTGCTACCGCTTTTGAAAGCATCGCTTTTACCAGCCCGACCAATTCATCAGCCGTTTCTCCTTGCTCGTGCAGCTCCACTAAAAACTCCCGGATTCGATCTTCCGTCATCTGGCCATTCAAAATTTCAAGTGAAACCTCGTACATTTTCTGCTCTCTTTCTATCTCTGCTCTGCTCATGTCCATCTCTCCTCAGCTCTTTTTGAATACAAAAATCCCCGCAATCAGAGTTATCCTGATTGCGGGGACGGATTTATTCCGCGGTACCACCACGCTTTAATGCATTTCTGCACTCTCTTAAGAGGCTTTTCACCTCACCCTTTAACGCAGGGGTTACGTCTCCCTTACTCGCTTCCGCTTTCAGGCCAGCTCTCCTAAGTCCATTCGCGCAGATCTTCCAATCAGCTTCCACCAGCCGCTGACTCTCTATATGGATCTCCCTGCCTACTCGTCTCAATCCTCGATTTATACACTATCTATTCTATTCTCTGCTCTGGGAATCTCTCAAATGAACTTGCTACTCGTTCTACAAGTTGT
>DATHVY010000054.1:0-2764 GCA_035461045.1 Planococcus sp. (in: firmicutes) | reverse complement strand
AAAAAATAGGAAAGGAGGTGTGTCTTATGAGTAAACTGATCCGATTTTTAATTGTTTTTGTTTTGGCCCTTTCCCTGCCTATGACGACTGCCCTTGCACACGATAATCACCATGGCCACGGCAAAGAAACGCTGGTATCGTTGGGTGATTCAGTTCCGTTCGGCGTTAGCCCGGACCGTAACAACGAGCGCCCAGCCAAATATGCTTTTCCGTATTTGATTGGAGACAAAGCCGATTTGAAAGTACGTAATTTGGCCGTTCCTGGCTGGACCACTGAAGAACTGCTCACAGCCTTGGAAGAAAACAAGAACTTTCGCCAAGCGGTCAGACGAGCTGACTACGTGACGGTCAACATTGGCGGCAACGATTTCATGGAAATTTTAAACGCTGCGTATACTGAAAGCCAAGGGAATACAGAGTTGTTCCACAAGCTGCTTCAACAAAAGCTCGCCAGCACAGACGCTTTCGACAACCTGAACCATATCTTGCACGAAATCCGTTCCTTGAATCACGAACCGGTCGTGCTTTACAACGTTTACAACCCGTTCCAGCAAAACGATCCATTCCATCAAGTGGCAGATATGTATTTACCACAGATCAATGCCGCTTATAAAGCTCTGGCGGATTCCTACAGACACGTAGAATTGGCCGACTCTTACAGCGCATTTGGCGACAATCAAGCAAAATACGTGATTCCTAATGATATTCACCCGACGAAAGCCGGACACGCAAGACTCGCGAAAATCGGCTTACGTGCACTGAGCCATAGTCACGTACACCATTGATGCGCATAAAGCTGCGGTCCTGAAACTGAGGGACTGCAGTTTTTTGCACCGGCGAGCTTGCAACCGGAGGAATGCGAACCTTTCTATCCTCATAAATGACGGGATAGAGCGCCTACGAACTGTTGGACTCCCCGGTCAATAATCTCCATAAGCAAAGCCTGATCTTCGAAATTTGGTGTGGAGGTCAACGTATATTCGATAATGGCATCCGGATTCGCATCGTCATGAAACACCGTGATGTCATCTGAAATGCGGCTTATCAGAGATTCATACTCCTTTGCGATATCTCTGTTCCTGGCAGAAAGCCATACTTCAAAGGCGCACTTTTCATGCAAATAAACCACGGCAATTTTCAGCCCTTTCGTTTTTAACGGCTCCGTAACATACGAAAAATAAGTCATATCCATATAGCCCTGATACACACTGCCGATTCCGTTATGCGGATACTTCTTAATAAAAGCTGCTCTCAACTTCCCCATAAACTCTAATATGCCTTTGTACGCAACCTGGATTTCGCCATGCTGCAACTGGCTGGTATATTCGCGGATCAGCTGGTTCAGGGTTTTCATCCCTTCTCCCCTCCCTCTTAAGTTCAACCTCTATCGGATCCTGGACTATTTCCGTTTCTTCATGCTGTCAATCGCTGCTCCTAGAACCAGTCCGACTCCTGTTCCTACCCCAGCCCAAATGACATTTCCCGTAATGATCAGACTTAAGGCTGCTCCAATCGCAGTTCCAAATACCAACCCTAAACCGGTAAATGGTATTTTTGAGTGATCGTAATTGCTTTTTTTATCCATTACTAGTCCTCCCTGCAACCCGGTTCGATAGGCCTCCCGGATTCCTTCCGAGATACCTACCTGAATGCATTCAATCCAATACCACTTTTTCATCATTATATACCAAACACTTCTTAATAAACTGATTTTTCTGATATAACTGATTTTTATGTTAGTATTAACAGCATAGAACATACCTTGTCACCAATGAGGAAAGGAGAGTGCAGTTATGAAAACGTTGTTGAGAATTTTGCTCATCTTAATCTTAATCGGCATCATTGCAATCTTACTCAACATCTACAACACGACTTCGGCACAAGAGGAAATTCTGGAAGAAAAATCATTCGTTGTGGAAACCGGGAGCTCAGAAGCCAACATGGTGATTTTTCAGTCAGCTGTTCTTCCAGCACTATGACGGCATTTGGGTTGCGGAGTGAAAGGAGTGGAATTCATTGGTATTGAAACTTCAAAAGATGCTTTTGCCGAATAACAGGGAATTTTCGTATATAGAAACCGGTGATCCGCTTGGTATCCCGCTCATATTGTTGCATGGCATCGCCGATTCATGCCGGACGTTCGAAAGGTTGCTTCAGTATTTTCCTGACCGTATTCGCGCTATCGCTTTTACCCAGCGAGGACACGACGGCATCGATCCATTTGAAACAACATACAGAACCCAAGATTTCGAAGCGGATTTGTTGGCTCTTATGAATGTCTTAGGCATTAAAAAAGCCTTTATCTTAGGGGCATCCAGCGGCGGTTTTACCGCAAGGAAGTTCGCAATACATTATCCGAAACGAGTGCTCGGACTTCTATTGGTCGGTTCCCCAACTGCACTCGGCGACAAACCGGCCGTCGTCAAAACGCAAGAATCGACCTTGTCTCGGTTAACCGATCCTGTAAGCATGGAGTTTATCAAAAGTTTCACGGAAGACCTTTTCACCAAACCAGTCCCTTCTGATTTTCTGGAAGTGGTGTACAATGAGTCCCAAAAAGTGCCGGCACGCGTTTGGAAAGAGGGTGGCGAAGCTTTGCTGAAAGAGAAGTTCCCCAACCAGTTGCACCAAGTGAAAGCCCCCACACTCATCATTTGCGGAGGCCAGGATTCCATTGCATCACGCCAGGATCAGGAACGGCTGGCCGGCGCCATCGCTGACTCCCGCCTTACCGTTTTTCCGAAACTCGGGCATATGCTGTACT